>WQZL01000078.1 GCA_009780755.1 Promicromonosporaceae bacterium
AGGTAGCACTCGGTGCGGCGGTCATGTCTGTGGGCGGGCATGGTGTTCCACATTGAACCTGGCGCGAGGATGGTCACCCCCATTACCACCTGGCAGGATTGCACGCCACCGGCGTGAATTAGCTGATGGATGGTGCGTTCGTTGCTGGTGACCTGATCGCCTAGCTCCAGTACATTGCCTTCCCCCGACAGCACGCGTGTGGTCGGATGCGTGGTGTGCGCGGTGGCGGAGAACAGGTAGAACTGGGCGGCGCCACCGGCATCGGCGAAGATGACCTCACGGGTACCGCGACCGATGTATAGGCAAGCACCCGTCGGCATCTCGTAGGCCACCCCGTCGGCCGTAATGACACCTACGCCGCCGATATTCACGATGCCGATCTCCCGGCCCGCTAGAAAATAGTCGGTGCGGAGTTCGGCGTAGGTGGGCAAGGTGAGCGCCTGGCCAGCGGGCATGACGCCGCCAAGCACGATGCGGTCATGGTGGGTGTAGGTCAGGTTGATCTCGCCGGGAACGAACAGGTTTCCCACGAGGTATCGCTGGCGCAGTTCGGCGGTGTCCAGACCGGGGATTTGCTCGGGGCTGGTGGCGTAACGCTGGTCCATTTTGGGTCCTTTGGTCTTTTCGAGATGGCGGGTTACCGGACGAGCCAGCCGCCATCTACGGGGATGATGGCGCCGTTTAAGTAGTCGGAGGCGGCTGAGGCGAGAAAGACGAAGGCGCCCTTTAGGTCCTCTGGCGTGCCCCACCGTCCGGCTGGGATGCGTTCAAGGATCGACTTCTCCCTGGCGGCATCGGCGCGGATGGGCGCGGTGTTGTCGGTGGCCATGTAGCCGGGGGCAATCGCGTTGGTGTTGATGCCCTTGGCGGCCAGCTCGTTGGCGAATGCTTTGGTTATCCCCGCGACGGCGTGCTTGGAGGCGGCGTAGCCGGGTACGAAGATGCCGCCCTGGAAGGAGAGCATTGAGGCGATGTTGATGATCTTGCCGGAACTCTGCCGGGTGAAGTAACGGCTCGCGGCTTGCGACAGATGAAAGACGGCGTCAAGGTTGATGGCCAGCACATCGTCCCAATCCTGGGCGGTATGTTCTAGCAGAGGGGCGCGGCGGATGATGCCGGCGTTGTTCACCAGGATGTCGATGCGGCCCAGGTCTGCCACCACGGTGTCTACGGTGGCGGCTAGCTCCTTGGCCGTGGCGGCGATCAAGTCTTGCTCGATCACGATAGCCCGGCGACCGAGCGCTTCGATGGCCGCCTTGGTTTCGGCGGGGTTCACATAGTCGAGCAGGGCCACATCGGCTCCGGCCTCGGCCAGCGCGAGAGCTGCGCCCTGGCCTAGCCCGCGCAATGCCCCGGTTACCAGGGCCACCTTTCCGCAAAGGTTAAACGCTTCGAGAATCATTTTTTGCCTGCTTTCCTTGTTTGGGCGAGGGTCTCACCAGTATCGTCGCCAATCGGGGTTGATGTGCCGCATGAGGGCCTCTAGGTAGAAGTAGTCGCCCCAGAGGCAACCCTCGTCTACCCCCTTACCCTCGGGCTTGGAGTACACGGAGTGCAGCAGCAGCGCGTCGGAGGCGACACCCTTGCCCGTCGGCGTGTAGGCGATCAGACCGTGAATCATCTTTACCCCGGCCGCCTCGTAACGGGCCGCGCGGGCCGGGTCGGTCTCCACGCGAGCTAGCTGTTGGAGGCCGCAGGCCGCGATGGCCCCGGCGGAGGCGTCACGAGGTTCGTCATCGCCGTCGGTGAAGATCAGATCCCAAAACGGCACACCGTCTTTAGGTAGGTGGTTCAGGAAGTAGTCGGCACAACGGCGGGCGACCACCAGAAGCTCCTCATCGCCAACGGCGTCATAATTTAGGGCGAAGCCGTAGATGCCCCACGCCTGGCCGCGCGCCCAGCAGGAATCGTCGGCCGCGCCCTGGGCGGTGCCGCCGCGCAACGGCTCGCCGGTTTCGGCATCCCAGTAGAAGGTGTGGAAGGTGGTGTCGTCAGCGCGGATGATGTGTTTGGCCAACTGCGCGGTGTGGCGACGCACGGCCTCGGCGTATTTTGGGTTGCCGGTCTGCTCGGTGGCCCAGCTGAGCAGGGGCATATTCATCAGGGAGTCGATGATGCTGCGGCCCCGCTGCGAGGGGTCGGCGAGCGCCCCCCACGCCTGAATGACACCTGCGGGTTCCAAAAACCGCTCCATCAGCGCATCGGCTGCGGCCAGCGCCGCCGCCCGCGCGCTCTCCTCACCCAAGAGCCGCCACGGCACCACCGAGGCCAGCGTGTAGAGGAAGCCGAGGTCGTGCGTGTGCAGATCCTCGCGGTTGTGTACGCGGCGGGCGAAATCTTCGGCGTGAGCTAGCGCAGCGGTTTTGAATACCTCATCGCCGGTTTGTTCGTAGGCGAGCCACTGCATACCGGGCACAAAACTGGTGGTCCAGCCCTGGTTTGCCCCCACCGGAAACTCCTCGAACACGGGGCGGGAGGGGTAACGCTCCCCGCGCGTGCAATCGTCGGGATAGGCCGCCGCGAAGGCGGGAATGTTGCGGCGAGTGATTTCGGCCGCCTCGTCGAATGCCTGTTTCAGCACGTTAGACATGAGAACTCCTTTGGACAAGCTGTTGAGTGGTACGCAAACGTCAGGGGTAACCAAAAGGGCGATCACGCAGGCATCGGCTCCACCGGAAGCACCGGATGCAGGGCGAAGCGGCACAAACCCCAGGTGGCATAAAGCAGCGGAGAGGTCGCGAAGCCAAGCCCAATGGCGGGCTGAGTCAGAATTAGTTGCCCCAATAATCCAAGAACAAACAGCGCCGGTAGGGTGAAATACCAGCGGCGTAATCCCAGCAGCAGCCCCGCCGGTAGCAGTTCGCTCAGCCTTAGCTCGGGCCGGGCCGCTCGCAGCACGAGGGCGTGGAGGGTCGCGATTAGCACCACGGTGGTGAGTACCACCTGAATCGGGATCACCATCGCGCCGAGCGCCTCGCCCATCAGCCATATCGTGTTCAGCGTGGCGATTGTGACCACCACGCAGACGCCGAATCCCATAGCCCAGAACTTCGGCAGGTGCCGACGCCATGCCGTAAAGAAGGTGCGCATTGCCTTGGTGGTCGGGTCTTCGCTGAACGCGCCGAACATCGTGAAGGTGGCCAGCAAGGCGGGTGCGAGCAGCGGAATCGCCAGGGTGAGCAGCGGCCAGGAGGCCAACGGATCCGGCAGCAAGATGAGTACCACGAGCGGGAGATTCACCAGCACGAAGGCCATGTTGATGACCAGCCCCACATAAACGGTGCCCCACACCATCTCGTACATTTCATGGTTAAAGATTCTGCGCCGGGAGGTGCCGCCAGGCCGTCGGATCGGCTGGCCGGAAGGGGAGGTTCTAGTGGTCATCGATCAACCCTTTACCCCGGTGGTGGCGATGCCTTCGACAAAGTATTTCTGTCCGGCGAAGAACAGCACCGCGATGGGCAGCACCGAAAGTACCGCGCCGGTCATAATCATCGCGTGTTCGGCCGAGAATTGTTGAATGAATGTGCGCAGGCCAATCTGAATCGTCCACAACGACCGGTCACGCAGGTAGAGCATCGGGCCAAGGAAGTCGTTCCAAGCCGAAACGAAGGTCAGCAACGTCAGCGAGGCGATGGCGGGCACGGATAGCGGCAACATGATGCGTCGCCAGATGCCGTATTCACTTAACCCATCGATCCGGGCCGCCTCATTAAGCGAGGTTGGGATCGACTCGAAGTAGCTTTTCATCAGGAATACGCCAAAGGCACCAAAGGCTTGTAGGGCGATGATCGCCCAACGCGTATTGCCCAGGCCCATGTTGTTTAGCATCACGAACTGCGGAATCATGTATGACTGCCACGGCACAGCGATGGTGCCAACGTAAGCCAAGAACAGCACATCGCGACCAGGGAACCGCATCCGGGCAAAGCCATAGGCGGCGAACGAGCCGGTGAATACCTGTAGGAAAGTCACCACCACCGAGATAATCAAGGTGTTCTTGATCCAGATTGGCATATCGGTGCGGGTGAAGATGCTCACGTAGTTCTCGAAAACCCAGGGATCCGGGATCCACTGGATCGGCATGGTGAACACATCGTTGTTGTGCTTCAGCGAGGAGATAATCATCCACGCGAAGGGCAGCAACAGCCCCACGGAGGCCAGCGCGACCGCGACGTAGGCGAAGGTACGCAGCGAAACCGTCTTGAGTTTGGTGTCGCCAACAGTCATGACTCACGCCTCCCGTCGCTTGTTCACCACGAATTGGATGATGGTGACCACCATGCTCATTGCGAAAAGCACCACGGACACCGCGGCGGCGTAACCGAAGTTCGATGGCTGACGCACGAAGGCCAGCTGCCAGATGTACTGCGTCAGTACGAGCGTGGATTGACCGGGGCCGCCCTCGGTCATCACCAGCACCAGATCGAAAACCCGCAGCGCGTTGATGGTGCACATCACGGTGACGAAGAAGGTGACGGGGCGCAGGCAGGGCATGGTCACGTTGCGGAACCGCTGCCAGGCTCCCGCGCCATCCATGCGGGCGGCCTCGTGCAGTTCGGTGGGCACCGTCTGTAACCCGGCCAGGAATAGCAGCATGTAGTAGCCCATGAATCGCCAGGTCTGCACGATGAGGATGGCGGGCATGGACCAGTCCGTTGAGGTGGTCCAGCCAGGCGGGTTTTCGATGCCAAGCCACATGAGGAACTGGTTGATTACGCCCAATTCGGGGCTGAACATCATGTTCCACACGGCCGCGATGGCCACGATGGAGGTGATGAAGGGGAAGAAGGCGACGGTGCGGAAAAGCGCCACGCCGCGCATCTTGCGGTTAAGCAGGATCGCCAGGCCCAGCGAGGCGGCCAACGTGAGAGGGATGTGTATCGCCGCGTAGAACAGCGTGTTCCGCATCGCCGTGTGGAAGCTCGAATCGTGGAACAGGCGGCCGTAGTTGTCTAATCCCATCCAGTTCGACTGGCCGAAGATGTTCCAGTTGGTCAAGGACATGTAGAACAGGGTGATGATCGGAATCATCGTCAGTACGGCAAAGCCGATGAAGTTCGGAAGGATGAAGGTCCACCCGATCAGTGTGTTTCGCAGCTTGAGCTTGGCGCCCGATCTGCGCTTTTGCGGCGGCAGGCTGTGTCCCATCTCTAGGCTGGCATCGACTGGCTGCGTCGCCATGCGATTGCTCCGATCATTTGGTCTGCGTCATTTACTAATGGGTTAGGTGGCCCCGCGGAGAGGAATGCGGGGCCACCTATTTTCCAGGGGAAGGGGCGAGCTACCCTGGGTTGGGCTTAGCCAAGTTCCTCAACGAAACGGCGCTCGGCGTTTTCGACGCCCCGTTCAATCGAGGTGGAACCAGACATGACCTCGGTGTGGAAGTCACCGAAGATCTGGGTGAGGATCGAGGAGCGCTCATCTGGCAGGTTCTCCAAGCCGACGGTGCGGGTACCCAGAGCAAACAGCGCCAGCTCGTCGTTGGGCATACCTGGCGCCGAGGTCAGCGCGGTCATGGCCGCGTCCGTCATCAGCGGGGCGGTCTGGCCGCGGTTTGCCAACACCATAGCGCCCTCAGGGCCAACCACCCAGGTCAGGAAGACGCGAGCGGCCGCAAGCTCGTCACCGGAGAGGTTCACGTTGATGCCAACGCCGGTGGGGCCACCGACCGTGGTCGGCACGTTGTTCAGGCCGGTGGTGGAGTTGTCGAACTGCGGCACGGGGGCCAGGCCCCAGCGGAAGTCGTCAACGTTCTGCTCGGGGTCGATGAGCTGAGCCATGAACCAGGTGCCCATGTAGGTCATCGCGACGCGCTGCTGACCAAACTCGGCTAGGTGGTGCAGGCTGCCGGTAGTGACGGCACCAAAATTCGGCTGCAACCGCTCGGCGTCGCGAGCCAGGGCACGCTCGTAGTAGGGGGCGAGCCAATTCATGTCGCCGCTCCACAGGTCAACGCGGGGCAGGGTTTGTACGTGGGCAAACGCGCTGACGGTGGAGGGCCAGTTGTGCTGGTAGGCCGGGGACACGCCCGTGTCCAGGGTGCCGGAGTCGCGCAGGGCGACGGCGGCGTCATGGTAGTCATCCCAGGTCCAGGTGCCATCGGGTAGGTCTACCCCGGCGGCCTCGAACATGTCGATGTTGTAGTACAGCACCCAGTGATCGGCCCGGAACGGGACACCCCAAGTGCCGTCTCCGATGACGTAGACGTCGCGCATGGCGGTGTCGGGGTCGAGACCGGCAACGATGTCGGAGACGTCGTGTAGCTGCCCGGCGCCACCCCAGGTCACCGCGTCGGTGATGTTACGGAGGGTAATCAGGTCAGGGGCGGTGCCCGCGGCGAGGTCGGCGGTCATGGCAACAATCCACTCGGCGTTCGGGTAGTCAACCAACTCGATGGTGATGTTGTCATGCTGCGCGTTGAACGCCTCGGTGAGATCCTGGAACTCGGTACCACGCGCCAGATCCCAGCCGGACCAGGTCAAGGTGACGGGATCGCCGGTGAAACCTTCGCTACCGTCTGAGTCGGGGTCAGGGTCGGGATCGACGGCAACGTCGGGATTGGGATCGGGAGTGGGGTCAACCGTCTCGGCGCCACCACCGTTGTCATCGCCGTTACCGCAGGCGGTAAGGCCCGCTACGGCGAGGGCGGCAACAGCCAAAATGGCCAGTGTCTTTCTTGTCTGCATCTAATGCGCTCCTTTACGTTTCTCCAGTTAAGGGTCTAACTGGGTGGCGGTCAGATTGGCCGCCTGGTACTGAGTTGTATCTACGAGCTATTCGATTACTGGTAGTCGCGTTCGAGTGGTCTTGCCATCGGGCCAGGTGACCACGGCGGCAGGGTTCGCGTCATTGGTGATGTCTAAGCTGACCGGTTCGACCGGAACTTCCGCTCCGGTCAGGGTCACCACCGCGGCGACCCATCGCCCAGGCCGGGCGGAGAATGTGAGGGCGGGGACTAAGGCTCCTGGACCCAGTGGGCTGCACTGTTCCCGCCGAATTATCTCGGCCTGCCCCTCGCCGAGCAGTGACTCGATGCGTGAGGTGAGGCCGTCGCCGGTCACGGTGGGCCAGCCGGTAACCCGCAGGCTCAGATTCTTCGTGCCTAGGCCATCGGCAAGCGAGAGCAGGTTGATTAGGCGCAGCTCCCACGGGCCGCGCACCAGGGAGATCACGGCCATCCGACCGGCGATGGTGATGCGTCCGGTCCAACCGGAGGCGTGCAGCACCTGTTGCACGGGCATATCGATCCAGTGGGGTGATACCAGGGAGCCGGCCACCGCCACATCGCCGTCAAGGCGCGGGGCAAGCGGCGTCCAACCGGCGCGGTGAGTGACGCGTTCTTTGCGATCCACCAGGGCCACGGTCTGGTCTACGGGATTGCGCCAGGAGTTCTCTTCGCACCACGGCCAGGTAGCGGTGGAGTAACCGAGTCGCGCATACAGTGGGGAGTCGCCCACCTGGTCACCCTGATGAGCGTGATCCGTGCCGTGGTTGATGATTCGCACGATGCCGTCAGCCTTGGTGGCCGAGCGAATCCAGGCGGGCGGGCCAGTCACGTCGAGCATGTCGGCCTGTTCGATGGGCAGCGGTTCCTCGATGGCGGTCCAGGCGGGGTGATCGGCAGGCAGGGCAAGACCAAGCAGGCCCTTGCTTGCCCAGTATGGTGATGATGGGCCGGAGTACGACTGCATCATCGGCAGCCATTCGTGATGCCAGCCCGGCGTGAGTAGGCCGCGCTTGTCGGGGGCGCCGTGCTGTACGAAATAGTCGATGACACCGGCAGCGGCGCGACGCAGCAGGCCGGGCGAGGTTGAAGGCACCTCGGCCAGCGCCCCGGCCCAGAACGGGGCGGCAGCAGCGAAGCGGTAGACCAGCGAGCGACCCTGGATTAGCGGTGCGCCATCTGCGCCCACCATCTTCACGGCATGAGTGAGGAAGGTGTCGAGGGCGGCTAAATCTTTGGCGGCGCGGGGGGCGGCCAGCTCTGCGGCGCCCTGCATTCTGGCCCATAGTGTCGGGTAGAGGTGCAGCGCCCAGCCCACGTAGTGGTCGTAGGAACGTTCGTCGCCGTCGGATAGCCAGCCGCCTTCCCGGGCAAAGGAGTCGTGCAGCGCGAGATCGGCCTGTATGTCTTCGAGCGACCACGGACCGCCCACAGACTTCAAGAAGGTCTGGACGGTGAGACGGAACCAGCACCAGTTGTTGCGGGGGTAGGTGCGATCGCCAACACAGGCCGCCAGGTAGTCAACCATCTGTTCCTTGGTTAGCTCCGGGAGTCGATCCCAGATCCAGGGGCGGGTCAGGTCGAGGATCAACGCGGTGGAGGCGGCCTCCACCTTGGCCTGGTCGTGTTCCGTAAGGCGCACCCAACGATCCGGCGCATTCGGGTTGACGCCGGAGACGATGCCTTTGGCGTACCACTCGGCGAGGTTCAGCGGGTCCTCGCCTCGCTCGCCGGCAATTCGGAAGCCAGCGAGCAGGAAGGTGCGGGCGAAGCCTTCTAGGCCGTCGACCGCGCGACCGTAACCACCCTCGGGGCCGGGCAGCGTGATGCGCCCGTGTCCGGGGGAGGCGTAGGGGCGGACGGAGGCGAGCAGGTGGTCGGCCAACGCGGCCCACCTTGGTCGGTCCCAGCCGGTGATGGGTGCCGTGGGCGTCACTCGGCGGATGCCGATTTCTTCATGCCGCGTAATCATTACGCCCTCTCTCAAAACGTCGGGCTGCGTCGCCCTCAAGTCGAATCAAAGCGGCCCTGAGTGGTCACCGTCAAGCTGATCGTGTACTCTTTTGATCGTTTTTGATCGTTAAGGCTAAACTCGGCCACATCATGACTTGACCCCGAACCGAAAGGGGTACCCGGTGACCCTGCCACCTCGCCTGTTGCTCCCTGCCGAGCGCCATGCTCACCTACTTGCTTGCATCGATGCCCTCGGCATTGTCCGAGTGGCCGATGTGGTCGAGGAGATCGGCGTCACCTCCGTGACCGTGCGGCGCGACATCATCCAGCTTGCTGCGGAGGGCAAGCTCACCCGGGTTCATGGCGGCGCCATTGCCGCCCCTCGCCAGGCCGAGCTTGAATCATCACTCCCCGAGGCGACCAACGGGGCGAGCATCGGGTTACTGGTGCCCTCCCTCGCCTTCTACTGGCCCGATGTGGTGCACTCCATCGAGGCCGATGCCAAGCGATACGGGCTAAAGGTGGCGCTCCGCGCCTCCTCCTACAACGCAGCCGACGAGCGACCGCTGTTAAACGGCCTGGCTCGATCAGGCGGCATTGAGGGGTTGCTGCTAGCCCCACGCACCGATGGCCCTGGATCGTCGGCGATGGTGAAGTGGCTCATCGAGGCAGACCTACCAACCGTGCTGGTAGAGCGTGAGATTCGCAATCCAATCACCAATGACATGTTTGAGGCGGTGCTTAGCGATCACGCCCTGGGCACGCTAATGGCCGTGTACCACCTGGCATCGCTCGGGCATCGTCGAGTTGGCTTGGTGGTCTCCCAGGAATCGCCCACCTCCCGGCGAATCGCCGCCGGCTGGCGGGCCGGTTGCAAGGAACTTGGCCTTGCGAACTACGAACACTTCGAGCAGCTCGCCCCCCATCGCACCAATCCGCAGTTCCCTCAGGCAATCGAGGAAGTGGTTGAGACGGTTCTAAAAACCGGCACCACCGCGTTGCTGATTCACTCCGACCCCGAGGCTTTCGCCGTGGTGCAGCACGCGCAGGATCGTGGCCTGAGCGTGCCCGGACAACTCTCCGTCATTGCCTACGACGATGTGCTGGCCGGGGTAGGTAGCCCCGCCCTAACCGCAATCCGACCGCCCCGCGAGGCTGTCGCCGCCGCCGCCGTGCGCCAACTGGTTCGCCGCATCACTGATCCCGACAGTCCGGCCCAGCGCACGCTAATCAGTCCACTGTTAAATCCTCGGGAGTCCACCGGCCCGGCTCCGAGCGAGGGCTAGCCTTCGCAACTGGGGGTCCAGGGCGCTCAGCAACCGCATCGGCCTGCGAGCAAGCCACCCCTCACAGTTACGGTTTTTGCGCAACAAGCGCACGCGTTTTCGCGTAAAATTGATCGCCATTGTGCGTTTCCGGACATTCGACGACAGGCGCAACGCCGGTATCGCCCGCGACCCCAACCCCCGTCATCCTGCGGAGAACCCTTGTCGTCATCCTGCTCGGAGCGAGGAACGAGCGCAGGCTCAACCGCCGGGGTCGGCCATTCTGCATGGGGCATGATTCATCACTAGGGTTAGGGGATGGCGATCCAAGTCAGCAACGGCGCTTTCCGCATCAACACCGCTAACACCTCGTACTGGTTCCGGGTGACAAAGTTCGGGCACCTAGAACACCTCTACTACGGACCGCGCCTGCCCGATGATACTCCAGCCGCCTCCGCCGAGGCGTTGGCCATCAAGCGCAGCGCACAGCCTGGTAATACGGTGGCCTACGATCAGTCCGACCTGCTGTATGCCCTAGACGTGATTCCCTTGGAGTGGAGCAGCAGCGGCTACGGAGATTACCGCTACTCCCCCATTGAAGCCGTCATGCCCGATGGCGCATACAGCGCGGATTTCTGCTA
>WQZL01000079.1 GCA_009780755.1 Promicromonosporaceae bacterium
AGTATCTGTATTCTGTTGGTCAACTCAGCAACGTCAAAAGTGTACCAGGGTTGTTCGCCCAGGGGCGTTTGCACTAGCCTTAGCGGGGCCAACCGAACTTCAGCCCATTCAGAGAGGCCGTGGTCGGAAAGTAATGCTTGGGTCTTGTTTGCGAAAGACTTGTCATGCTCCAGTGCGATGAGCTTTCCTTTGCCAGACTTTTTAAGCGCCATCGCCATCCAGAGAGTTGATGTTCCGCTTCCGCATTCTACGATGCATTCCGGCTGAAGTTGTTCGATAAGATCAATGAGTGCGAGCAAGCCAGATGGCGTCATTGCCCAGCCGTCCACAGTGGGAAGCGCTGCAACCGCTTGAAAACGATCAAGCAACTGCAGGAGTGCTTGGATTTCATTTAATAGTTCAGTGTGCCGGGATCGAAGGTTTTTATCCGTGTGATTCGCGGTTTCCTTGATAGTCTCTCTTACGGCTGCAGTCGATTCACGCATTGTCACCTCCATTTTTACGCCTAACTCGCGTGTTGCCACCTCCATCCTTGCGCCTAACTCACTCATCTCTAGGGCAAGAGCAGCATGACTGTCTTCATGTATTTTTGCCTGCTTGTCCATTTGTTTTGCGAGTCGATTTGACGAATCCACAGATTCGGCTATTCGCGACTTTGACAACTCCGACTGTTGCCGGACTAGCCGCTCGATGGCTAATCGGGTACGTCGGTCAACAAGAACCAGCAGGACTATGTGTGACCCTGCAAGCAACGCTAAGAGTGCCCCTGTCGCTCCACAGTTCCTTGTGAGGGCAGCGGTAACTGCTCCGACTACCAGTGGAGCCGCCGTGCTGGATGCAAGGTGCAGAAAATCAATACGAGCCAGCCACCGGCTGCGAGGCTTCAGTATGGTCACGACACAAGCGTAGTCCCATGAGCTGTTTAAGGCTAGGGGCCATCGGAGGTATGCCCGAGAATGCTGTTCTTGTCTCAGGAGGGAAGGGGAGGCGACATGCTCCCGTCATTCCACCAACACCACTTGACAAACATAGAAGAGTCGTGAGTGCCAGCGAGTCGCAGAACCTAATCCGGGCGATGCCTCGTAACACTGTGGCTTGCGTCTCGCTGGCTGCGTGCCAGGAGGCGGGCAGTGCGCAGGGCTAGGCGTTCTATCTGAGGGAAGCGCCGGATCATGCGTCCGGCTAGGGGAATCAGACACTGCACGGTTTTGTCAACGAAGGAGTTTCCCCCAAACGCGTCAGCCAACATGGGGGCAGAGGGGTTGCCGTTGGCAGAAAAAGTACGCTCGGAGAACAGAATCATTTGTTCGACAATCACCTGCTCGGTTGCCAGCGTCGGCTCGGGGGAGTGTTGCGCAGGCAATGTTCCCGCCAGCAAGTTTATATACAGAGTAGCGAAATCCATAGCGCAAAGTTGATGGGCGTAACTGCTAGCCGCGCTCGACATCTCCGCGTACTTCTTAGGATCGCGGGCGATCTCGGCGATCTTCATCGCCAGGGCTTTTGCGTCGCCCTGTGGCACCGACACTAGCCCGTCGTTGTTATCGTTCACGCTGAGCCAGGGCAGGTCGTACATAACGATAGGTAGCCCCCGCGCTTGCGCCTCCACCAGCACGAGCGGATAGCCCTCAATCAAGCTGGTGTTCACGAAAATATCAGCCGCGTCGATAGCTTCGATCAGCGCGTCACCCCTAAGCTCGCCGATCACTGACACCTGCTTCGATAGCCCGCGCTTGGCGATCTCTGTCGTTAGCGTTCCCGGCTTCAGGTCATGCCATCTCGGGCCGATAATCGACAGATGGAACGGCAGGTCAAGGGACTTCAGCTCCGCCGCCACTTTAATGAGGTCGAGTATTTGCTTGGTATGTTGCTCTAGGCGGCCCCACCAAATCAGCTGAATCGGGTTGTTGGGTGACGCTTTAACCACAGGCGCCGCCGAGGAGTCAAGCAGAAGCGGTGAGGGCGGGTTTGGCAGGGTCACGGTGTGCCCGATGCCGCGGCTCTTCCAGAAGGTCACGTCCATGGCTGAAAGGACAACCAGGGTTGCCAGGGCGTTGAGGTTCCGAGTGAGGAACGAAAGCAAGGGCTTCTGATCTAGCAGCGGCCTAAGCGCGAAGTTATGAATCCAGCCGATAGTCGGTACTCCAACGGCACGCGCGATCAGCGCATCGGCTGGCCACAATTTCGTATAGAGAACATGGTGATCGATTATCAGATCGATCGATTCATTCCGGCAATACTCGGCGCGCTCCTTAAGGCGCTCTATCAGCGAACCGTTAGGCAGGAGGTGTAGCTTGACGCCATCCGGCAGTGCCTTCGGAGTGCCCAGATTGCCCCGAACGCCAATCACCACCTCATAACCAGCCGCCAACAGGTATTTGGCTTGTGAGATCACCACGCCAGTGATGCCGCCAGTGCTGAGATTCGATGTGTTGATTAGCACTTTCTTGACTGAGTTGGTGCCTACCTCGATTCGGCGTCCATGTGCCGCTAGCAGATCCAGGGCCGATCTGCGGAACTGGGCAGCGGCCAACACGATCTCGTATTCAGAAATCCTGTCCTGCAACGCGCCCAGACAGGCTGACAGCAGCTCCGGGTCATCCGTATCGGGCAGGTAGCCCAGCGTGGTGCTGATGACAGATAGCCGAGTTGACGCGTAGCACTCGGCCAACGAAGTCGCCTTTCCCTTGTTCGCCACGATGTCCTTCACCTGCGACTCGATGGCCCGAATCGAATCGATGGCGCCGAGATAGAACTCGAACTGTTCCAAAGTGTTCACGGTATGGCCGCTGCCGCCCCGCCGAAACTCGTAGCGGTACAAGTGATCCTTGATTGATGCGTATCGTTTCGCTGTTGCTGCCACCAGAATCGCGATGAGCTGGTCGTTCGCACGAGGCAGCACTAGGTCGGTTGGCAGGGTGCGATATACGCTCAGAATCAATTCTCGACGGTAGAGGTACCGCCAAAGTTGGCCTTGGGATTGCCATCCAGCGGGAAAAAGCGAGCGGACGATGGCGTCTCCCTCTAGCAATCGATGGGCTGGTTGCAATGCGGTCTGGTAGCCGATTACTGGCTTGCCGTCAGTTCCAATCACGTCAACACCGAAGCCAACTAGATCAGCACCGGTCGCATGAGCTTTCGCCAGGGTCTTCTCTGCTGCGCTTGGGTGCAGTTGGTCATCGCCGTCTATGAACAGGACATGTTGGCTGCGGGCGGCCTCTATGCCGATTCGACGAGCCTGGAAGGCCGACCTGTTGGTCTCTTGACGAATCAGTCGTACTCGTGGATCTCGGCGCGCTACGTCCTCAATGATCTTGCAAGTGTTGTCGGTTGAGGCATCATCAACACAGACCACCTCGATTGCCTCAATAGTTTGCGCTAGGCAACTTGCCAGCGCATCCGATACGTACTCCTCGTCGTTGAAGACGGCCATCACGATTGAGACCTTGGGGATGTTCGACATCAGCAACCTTTTGTTCGGGCGGGTGACACAGCGTGGAATCGAGATTACCGCAATTTCAGGTTCACGCTGCGGACATGAACTACCCAGGTGTCTGTGCCTCTTCGACAACGGGAGACGCAGGCTCAACCATCGGATAGCGATGGCCGCAGGCTTCGCAGGTACCCTTCTCGGGTGACCCCATCCACGGCCGAGTCTGAGACTGTATCTCGGAGCAGACGCGTAACCATCGTCTCGCGTATCTACCGGCCGGAGCCTGCCGCCGCTGCGTTCCGCCTTGGCGCTGCTGTGGATGCGCTGCTGGGAGCCGGGAACGAGGTTGACGTGTTGACTGTGCGGGCGCCAAGATCGTTGGCCAAACGCGCCGCAGCTGATGACGCTGCTAGCGGGGCGCGGGTGCATCGCTGGCCGGTGTTTCGAGATGCAAACGAATATGTTCGCGGCTATCTCTCCTACCTAAGCTTTGACGTGCCCCTCGTCTTGCGGCTAGCGGTCACCCGCCGCCCTGGTGTGTTCGTCGTGGAGCCACCGCCGACCACCAGCGCGATGGTGCGATTGATTGCAGCGATGCGCCGCACTCCGTATGTGGCCTATCTGCCTGATCTTTGGGCAGATGGCACTGAGGCCACAGGTGCGTCCCGGCTGGTGGTGCGGGCGGTGGGCATCCTTGAGCGGTTTGGCTTACGCGGTGCTGCGGCGGTAATCGCCTCAACTGATCGTATTGCGGCGCGAGCCGCTGAGCTGCATGGCATCGACGCAACCCGAGTTCATGTGGTCAGAAACGGGATTGACACTTCCGTGTTCACCAAGGACGGCTCTACTGCTCCAGAGGCTCCGAGTGGCCCCTACGCCATCTACGCGGGGACAATCTCGGAGTGGCAGGGAGCGGAGATTCTGGTGGAGGCGTGGGCCGCAGTGATAGGAAGGGTGCCGAACGCGACGTTGGTGTTCCTTGGGCAAGGCACGGGTGTTGAGTCTCTGGAGCGGATAGCGATGCGATTGCCCAATGGTGGCGCATCCGTGCGAATACTGCCCCTGGTACCCGCAGAGCAGGCGGCCACTTGGCAGCGCGGAGCGGCGGTGGCGCTTTGTTCCATGCGACCAGCAACGGGATACGACTATTTCCTACCCACCAAGGTGTTCGCCGCTGCGGCCTGTGGCACGCCCGTACTCTACGTCGGGCCGGGACCGGCCGGAGAGCTGGTCAAATCCGAACAGCTTGGCCTGGCCGTTCCCTTCGACGTTCACGAGGTTGGCGAAGCGTTGGTAGGTATGTTGGAAGCGCCCCCTGTGGATGCTGAACGAAGCCGACTGGCCGCCTGGGCCAAGGCAAACGCCAGCATTGTCAATGCTGGCCAAGGCGCCGCCGCCATCATCAAACGCGCGTGTCGCAGATAGTCAGTCGCGGCCGTAGATGTCGCGGGTGTACACCTTCTCCGCTACATCTTCGAGGGCATCCGTGCGACGGTTGGCCACGATCACATCAGAGACGGCCTTGAACTCAGCCAGATCGTGAATCACTCTCGAGTGGAAAAACTCCGGCTCATCAAGAGATGGTTCGTAAACCACCACCTCGATGCCCTTGGCCTTAAGCCGCTTCATCACGCCCTGGATCGAGGAGGCGCGGAAGTTGTCGCTGCCGCTCTTCATGATTAGTCGGTACATGCCGACGATTCGTGGCTCGCGGCTCAGGATGTGTTCGGCGATGAAATCCTTGCGAGTGCGGTTGGCATCGACGATGGCCGTGATTAGGTTCTGCGGGATTTCGGAGTAGTTCGCCAGTAGCTGCTTGGTGTCCTTGGGCAGACAGTACCCGCCATAGCCGAAGCTGGGGTTGTTGTAGTGCGTGCCGATTCGCGGATCGAGGCCAACACCCTCGATGATTTGGGCGGTATCCAGGCCACGCAGGGCGGCATACGTGTCTAGCTCGTTAAAATATGCCACTCGTAGTGCTAGGTAGGTATTTGCGAACAGCTTGATCGCCTCGGCCTCGGTGGGATCGGTCAGCAACACGGGCACGTTGTCTGCGAGGGCGCCTTGCAGCATGAGGTCCGCAAAGAGGCGTCCGCGTTCACTGCGGTCGCCCACCACGATTCGGCTCGGGTGCAGGTTGTCGTATAGCGCCCGACCTTCGCGGAGGAACTCGGGGGAAAACACGATGGCCGCACCGGGATGTGCCTGCTGCATCCTCGCGGTGAACCCGACCGGCACCGTTGATTTGATTACGATCAATGTCGCCGGGTTAACACCAAGCACCTGTCCAATCACGGTCTCGACGGTGGAGGTATCGAAAAACTGGGTGACCGGATCGTAATTGGTAGGGGTGGCTACCACCACCAACTCGGCGGTCCGATAGGCATCCGTGGCGTCCGTGGTGGCTTCGAGATTCAGCGGCTTGGTGGCCAGGTACTCCTCCAGCTCGGCGTCGGCAATCGGCGAACGCCCTTGATTGATTAGCTCAACCTTGCGCGCGTCAATGTCCACGGCCACCACCTGGTGGTGCTGAGCCAGGATGACGGCGTTGCTTAGCCCTACGTATCCGGTACCGGCGATTGCGATGCGCATTCGCGAAGTCTACTGGTTGGGATAGGGCGTGGGGATCGCCAAAGTGTCGTCATCGTATGGCGCAGCCGCCGGGGTAATCGCGGTTTCAGCAGCGCCCTCGCCGGGCAGCGCCGGGTCGAATAACTGCATTGGCTCATCGTCGTCCCGCATCAGAAACAGGGCCAGCGCGAGCAGAGCAAAGCCGAGGCTGCCATAAAGCCAGGTGAGCATGGGGGAGGGACCGCCGGGCCACCATTCGATGTTGTCGTTCAGGTTCAGGCCAGTAAGCCAGGGATTGGCTTGGGGAAGCCCGGTGACGAAGCGTCGAATTTGAGTGTGCAACACCGCCGCATGGGCGATCACCAGCCCGAGGTAGAGTACCCAGGTTTGCGGCAGGGAAAGCGAGGATGCGCCACCCTCCTTCGGACGCAGTAGCGCGAGCGCGACGATGAGTGGCACCAGCGGTGCTATGTACCGAGCCTGAACTTGCTGTCCTACCACATGTCCGCCCGCCTGCAACACCATCAGCGGGATCGCGATCCACAGGACGAACACCCCGCCGAAGGCCAGCCCCTTCTTGACGCATACTTGACGCAGCCCGAACATCAGCATCGCCCCGAAAGCCAAGGTAATGGTTACCGACGTTACCTGCGGGATCGGTGTTTCCAGCCAGTTGAGATGACCTCTAGCGAACCCCATAAGTAGGGTGGGGATGGAAAATAGGTTGTTGACCAGCACCTCCCCGGGAGAGGCGTCCCCCAGGTCGGCGGTATAACTGAACCCGTCGGTCAGGTACCGCAGCGCATTGGTGGCGATTGCGCCAACTACCGCTATCAACATGGCGCCACCAAGAGCCATGAGCCGGGCTCTTTTCGCCCGGAACCATTCAAAGTGGAGAATCAGCAGCGAGGCAGCCGCTACTCCCACGTATGCCCCACCCTCTGGGCGGGAAAGCACCGCCATCGTCGTCCCAATGCCGGCGATAAGCCAGGGAATCAAGCGGCTCACCAGGTTGCGCCCGCGCAGGGCGGTGTAGGCGCCAAACCAGGCGACGGTGACGCCGGTGATTGCCCAGCCGCTCGGGTTCGCCGAGACGATTAGATAGGTAATCATCGGCACGCTGACGGGCAGGTAGCTGTAGATCAGTAGCCGCTTGCCCTCCCGCGGTAGAAAAAAGGCCAACGCTCCGAACAGAGCAAACGCCAGCAGGCCGTTGAACACCCGCATGGCCACTACCGAGCGGTGCACATCGTCGCCGACGAACAGGCTCATTACGTGATGGAAGCCGGTGGGGTAATCGCCCCTCTGATCGAACCGGCCCGTCCAAATCGGCTCGTCCGTCAGCTCGTCGGTGCAGGCCGCCGAGATGGTGAAGTCAATGGCGTAACACTGGGCGGCGTAGCGCACAGACTGCGGAACCTGAACCTGAAGACGCCCATCCCCTGACTCCCGCGTGACACAGGTGCGCTCTACGGGGCTGGGACACCAGATGTTGACCAGGTGGAAATCCTCGTCGGGGGAGGCGCCTGCCGGCGCGGCGGTGGCCCAGGCGAACACAACGCCGATGCCCCCGACGATGATGGCGGCTAGTAGCGCTATCGACCTGTCGCGCGCGGAGAGCCGCAGGAAGGCCCGGCGTCGAGGAACGGTATTCACGCCCCCGAATCTACCCGACCTGGCGACAATGACTCCGGAGTTGTGTGTGTTGTGTGTGTGGTGCCTGGTTGCGGGGTGTAGGTAGATTGAACAAGTTCAACCGGAACGAACAATTTCGATCCGCAAGCCGCTCCCGCAGGTGTGTTCCGTTGAGCAAAGAGCGAATCGACGACGCGCTGGCGCGCAAAGTACGCCGCATCAATCAAGTTTGATCGCTTGCGCTGCGGGAAACTCGCACATCCATATGTGATTTCGCGGAATCTTGTCGAGTCTTGCATCACTGGGAGGTTAGATGACATGGAAGACATCTGTCTGTTGCCCGGCTCCTGGGCGGTCAGGTTGATTGTGCTACCCGTCACGGTGGCTCAATCGCCAGACCCACTAGGGGAGGGCAAAGGAGCTAGATGTCACGGACATAACAACTGTCACCTTCGACCGGGTGACAGAACAACAGACCGTCACCTTCGACCGGGCGACGGACAACTACATCGGCCCGTCCCCATGCGGGCCACAAGGGGAGAAACATCGTGGACGATAAGTTCGTTCTGGTACGCAAGGACAAGCAGCACCGCCGTCGTGGCCTACTCGCTGCCCTCCTAACCGCCACCCTCGTAACTACGCTTTTGGGCGGAACCGCCCACGCCACCCCCGCAGGAGGGGGTGGTGACTCCTACGGGTCGGAGCTAGATCGTTCTGACCTTGAGTTCCTCTCCGATGCGGCAGAGGGAGGAGCGGCCCCCGATGATTTCCCAGCGGCTGAGTCTGTCGAAACCACAGGTGGCCCTGACGCAGCGGCTGGCCTTGCCGCAGTGGGCGAGCCTGCGGAAACCTCCGGTGGGGGTGGTGACGATGTGCCCGACTACGAGTTTTTCTGGGAGATCGGCCCCGACGGGGTTGCCCGCGAGGTAGATGCGGACGGCAATCCGGTCGAATTCGTCTTTGACGTCCCCGGCATGGATGCTGCCCCGCGCGGCCCCACGGCGACGTTCGTGGATGAGGAAGACGGCGATTGGGGCGCCTGGGACGACTATGAGCAGGCTTTCGTTGGTATTGACTTCGGCGAAGACGTTGCGGCCTTCGCTGCGGCCATCGACCCGTTCAACACTTGCAGCGCGCCGCTGTTGGCTCGTCCCAACTGGAATAACGTAACCACCAACAGCCCACAACCGCACAACAATAACTTCGGCGGTGGTGTGACATCCAGCATGCAGCCGTTCTACGCCTATGTTGACGCCTGCCACCAGCTGGACATCCGATTCTTGACGAATCAGTGGCGGATGGCGCACGACAATGGCATTCAGCGAGCGGTGATGATGGTCACATCCCCAACCGGTCACACCACCCAGACAGTATTGAACCGTGGCTTGGCTCCTGGACAGCGGGGCACCGGCGCGATGGCCGCCACTAACGGCACCACTAACCCCCTTGAGCGCTTGCAGCTGCGCAGCGCGACGGCGGGCGTTTGGCACATCCAAGTAGTTCAACAGAATGCTGCGGGTAACGCGGTTTCTCGCTCTAACCAAGGACAGGGTTGGAACCCGCACCGATTCGATATCTCCGTGCGTACCCCGGCGGGGGCCATCCAACGTGGTCGAGTGTGGACGAGTACGCTGCGTCAGACAACCGCCTCCCATCCGAACGCGCCAGGGGTCAGCGCTGCCCACTCGACCATGATGGCTCGGCGCTGGAACCAGCGCCACTGGGCGATGACCAGTGAGGGGCTACGTTTTGAGATTACTCAGCGATCATTCAACGGCATTCACTCTGCCATGCGGGTTAATGGCCTCGGCGTTCACCTGAACTGCAATGCGGTGTTCCGTTCGATGCTCGCTCACCATGATGACCCGCGACAGAATCCTGGCGGTCGGCGATACAGCGTTTTGGGGGTGCGGGAGAATTGCGCCGGTGCGCCAGAAGGCCGTATCTTCTGGGAACCACCGGACACCTCCATGCCGAGAACGGCGCGCTGGTTTGACAGTCGCAGCGGTGCGCATACCTGGGTTAACCCACAGTTCTCAAATCCGAGCATTACTGTGCGTTACGAACACACCGCTACCGGTGCTAACTATGGTGGCCGAATTGTGGTGACTACTAACCAGGCTGGTCCGATCACCGTGTCCATCGCTGGGCAGAACCGCACGTTCCCCCCCCTGCTGAATGCTCGCGCTGGCACGCACAACATCACCTGGGATGGCCGCAATGGTGCTGGCGCTCTCGTGCCGCTGACCACCGCGATCACCATCAACGCAAGTTTTGAAGGCGGCCGGACGCACTTTGTGCACCAGGACGTCGAGTACCGCGAGGGCGGCGTGGAGATTCGCCCCCTGAACGGCCCCCGCAGCGGGGATCGTCGCATTAGCTGGGGCGAGCCACACCACTCGTCCCACTGCTGGATAAACGGGACGCAGGCCGTCTGTCGTGGCCTGATGCCCATCCCTATGTGGGGCAACAACATCAACTCCGCTGTTAGCGGCACAGTAGGCGCCCACCGATGGGGTCGCACCAATATGAACACGCCGGTATACGGCGTCACCGGCGTCACCACTTGGGGTGATGGCCGGCAGATGAATGAATGGGTGCCCGGTTCGGCGGCGAACGCGTCGGTAACGTTGACTCCGCGCGGTTCGTGTACGATGACCGGCACGCCGCGGGTTATTCCGGCTGGCCAGACGGTTACGCATACTGTGACGGTTCGTAATGATGGCCCGGTTGCGCGGCCGATGACCGCTACGGTGAACCTTACGAATGCTCTGCAAAATGGGCGTACCACGGTAGCCAGCGGTCCAACCGCTAACCGTGGTACCGCAACTCGTAGTGGTAACACTATTACTTGGAATGGCACGCTTAACGCG
>WQZL01000080.1 GCA_009780755.1 Promicromonosporaceae bacterium
CGACCACCAGCGCAATAGCCCCGGTCACGGCGAGGATCAACCCAAGTTTCATCATTCCGCTCATGTCCCGACCCTACGCCCGTGGTCGAGGCAGCAATGACCCTGTCGCCAACTGATCGGCGACTGAATCCCCCAAGCCATCTCCCCGACTGTGCGACGTATTGCCGAACGAAGCGGAAGGCGAAGCTAAAGGAGTGGATGGTTTCGACAGGCTCCACCATCGGCTAGGGGTGCTGCGCGGAAATGACGAAGGCCCGGCTTCCGCGAGGGGAAGCCGGGCCTTCGTAGGTAGTGCTAGGAGATCACTTGATGACCTTGATAACGCGGCCGGAGCCGACGGTGCGGCCACCCTCACGGATGGCGAAGCCGAGGCCCTCTTCCATAGCGATCGGCTGAATCAGCTCGACCTTCATCTCGGTGTTGTCGCCGGGCATGACCATCTCGACGCCCTCGGGCAGCGTGATGACGCCGGTGACGTCCGTGGTGCGGAAGTAGAACTGCGGGCGGTAGTTGGAGAAGAACGGGTTGTGACGCCCACCCTCGTCCTTCTTCAAGATGTAGACCTGCGCCTCGAAGTCGGTGTGCGGCGTGATCGAGCCGGGCTTGGCGATAACCTGGCCGCGCTCAACCTCTTCCCGCTTGATGCCACGCAGCAGCAGACCGGTGTTGTCGCCAGCCTGAGCCTGGTCCATCATCTTGTGGAAGGTCTCGATACCGGTAACGGTGGTCGTCTGCTTCTCGCGAATACCGAGAATCTCCACCTGGGTGTTGACGTCGAGCGTGCCACGCTCCACCTTGCCGGTGACGACGGTGCCACGACCGGAAATCGTAAAGACGTCCTCGATCGGCATCAGGAACGGCTTGTCGAGGTCACGGGTTGGCTCGGGCACGTTCTCGTCCACGGCGTCCATCAGCTCGAGTACCTTCTCCTGCCACTCGGGGTTGCCCTCAAGAGCCTGGAAGCCGGAAACGCGAACCACGGGGGCGTTGTCGCCATCGAAGCCGTTGTCGGAGAGCAGCTCGCGCACCTCCATCTCGACGAGGTCAAGGATTTCCTCGTCGTCCACGACGTCGCACTTGTTCAGGGCGACGAGCATGTAGGGGATGCCAACCTGGCGGCCGAGCAGCACGTGCTCGCGGGTCTGGGCCATAGGGCCGTCGGTCGCGGCGACCACGAGGATCGCGCCGTCCATCTGGGCGGCACCGGTAATCATGTTCTTGATGTAGTCGGCGTGACCGGGGGCGTCCACGTGAGCGTAGTGACGCTTGGGGGTCTCGTACTCAATGTGCGCGATGTTGATCGTGATGCCACGCTGCTTCTCTTCGGGCGCCTTGTCGATGCCATCGAAGTCAACCACCTGGTTGGCCAGGTAGCCCTCCGAGGCCGGGTACTTCTCGGCGAGGGTCTTGGAGATGGCAGCCGTCAGCGTCGTCTTACCGTGGTCTACGTGACCGATGGTACCGATGTTGACGTGCGGCTTGGTCCGCTCGAATTTGGCCTTAGCCATGGGTCCTCCTGGGACGTGTCTCGACGGTCTGGTTGACCGTCATGCGTTGGGTCGGCGCCTAGCCTACCGTTCGCGGGCGAATGATTTGGTATTACGAACTGCTTTGACCGTTTGAGGCTCACTCGCCCCGGGTCTTCTTGATGATTTCTTCGGCAACCGCCTTGGGAACCTCGGCATAGCTGTCGAACTGCATCGAGTACACGGCACGTCCCTGGGTCTTCGACCGCAGGTCACCGATGTAGCCGAACATCTCGGAGAGCGGCACCAGGGCACGCACCACCTTGACGCCGGTAGCGTCTTCCATCGCCTGGATCATGCCGCGACGGGAGTTGATGTCGCCGATCACGTCGCCCATGTATTCCTCGGGCGTACGTACCTCGACGGCCATGACGGGTTCGATCAAGGCCGGATCGGCCTTCTTCGCACCCTCCTTTAGCACCATCGAACCGGCAATCTTGAACGCCATCTCCGAGGAGTCAACGTCGTGCGCCGCCCCATCGATAAGCGTGGCCTTGACCCCCACCAGCGGGAACCCGGCAAGGACACCCTGCTGCATGGCGGACTGGATGCCGGTAGAAACCGACGGGATGTACTCGCGCGGCACGCGGCCACCGGTCACGGCATCCTCAAACTCGTAGACCTCGCCCTCCGTGGTGTCGAGCGGTTCGAAGGTGACCTGCACCTTAGCAAACTGGCCAGATCCACCGGTCTGCTTCTTGTGCGTGTAGTCAACCTTCTCCACCTTGCGGCGGATGGTCTCGCGGTACGCCACCTGCGGCTTGCCGACGTTGGCCTCGACCTTGAACTCGCGCTTCATGCGGTCAACAAGTACGTCGAGGTGCAGCTCACCCATGCCACCGATGATGGTCTGACCGGTCTCATCATCCAGACGCACCCGGAAGGTCGGGTCTTCCTCGGCCAGCTTTTGGATGGCGGTAGATAGCTTCTCCTGGTCGGCCTTGGTGCGTGGCTCAATCGCCACGTCAATGACCGGCTCGGGGAAGGTCATGGATTCGAGGATGATCGGGGCGTCCATCGCGGCCAGGGTGTCACCGGTAGTGGTGTCCTTTAGCCCGATGAAGGCGTAGATGTGTCCGGCCTGCGCCTCGGTGACGGGGTTTTCCTTGGCGGCGTGCATCTGGAACATCTTGCCGATGCGCTCGCGCTTGCCCTTGGTGGCGTTGACCACCTGGGCGCCGGAGGCAGCCTTGCCCGAGTAGACCCGGATGTAGGTGAGCTTGCCAAAGAACGGGTGCACCGCAACCTTGAAAGCCAGCGCCGAGAACGGTTCGTCCAGGCTGGGTTCCCGCGTGAGGATCTTCTCCTCATTCTTGGGGTCATGACCCTCGACCGCGCCCACGTCAAGCGGGCTGGGCAGGTAGTCGATCACGGCGTCGAGCATGGGCTGAATGCCCTTGTTGCGGAACGCGGTGCCGCACAGCACGGGGAACGCCTCAGAGGAGATAACCAGGCGGCGAACGCCGGCCTTGATCTCGGCGATGGTGAGGTCTTCTCCGGATAGGTACTTCTCCAGCAGCGTCTCGTCCGTCTCGGCGACGGCCTCGATCAGCTCGGAGCGGTACTGTTCGGCCTTTTCCACCAGGTCGGCGGGGATTTCCTCGACCGTAGCGGGGGTGCCAGCCTCGGTCTCACCGCGCCACAGGTAAGCCTTCATCTCAACCAGGTCGATGACGCCATCGAAGTTGCGCTCGGAGCCGATTGGCAGCTGAAGCACCAGCGGGCGGGCCTTTAGGCGGTTGATGATGGTCTCGACCGTGAAGTAGAAGTCGGCGCCCGTCTTGTCCATCTTGTTAACGAAGCAAATGCGGGGCACGTTGTACTTGTCGGCTTGACGCCACACCGTCTCGGATTGCGGCTCTACACCCTCTTTGCCGTCAAACACGGCGACGGCACCATCGAGTACACGCAGCGAGCGCTCCACCTCGACGGTGAAGTCAACGTGGCCGGGGGTGTCGATGATGTTGATCTGGTTTTCGTTCCAGTAGCACGTGGTCGCGGCCGAGGTGATCGTGATGCCGCGTTCCTGCTCCTGCTCCATCCAGTCCATCGTGGCCGAGCCGTCGTGCGTCTCGCCCACCTTGTAGTTCTTGCCGGTGTAGAACAAAATGCGTTCGGTGGTCGTCGTCTTGCCGGCATCGATGTGAGCCATGATGCCGATGTTGCGGACCTTGTTCAGGTCAGTGAGCACGTCAAGTGCCACAGGGAATCCCCTTACGTCTTTGGGTCAAATGGGCCAGCCAGGCGGTGGTTGGGCTTGATCGAACGCACGTGGCTTCGACAAGCCCAACCACCGATGAGGCTTACCAGCGGTAGTGAGCGAACGCGCGGTTCGACTCGGCCATCTTGTGCATGTCTTCGCGACGCTTAACGGCGGCCCCGAGACCGTTGGAGGCGTCAAGAATCTCATTCATTAGGCGCTCGGTCATCGTCTTTTCGCGACGAGCGCGAGAGTAGTCGGTGAGCCAGCGCAGGGCGAGGGTCTGGGCGCGCGAGGGGCGCACGTCAACCGGAACCTGGTAGGTGGCACCACCAACACGGCGGGAGCGCACCTCAAGGGCGGGGCGAATGTTGTCTAGGGCGCGCTTGAGTACGACCACAGGGTCCTGCTCGCTCTTGGTGCGCACACCCTCCATAGCGCCGTAGACGATAGCCTCGGCGGTGGACTTCTTGCCGTCAAGCAGCACCTTGTTGATGAGCTGCGTCACGACGGGAGACCCGTATACGGGGTCGGAGATGATCGGCCGCTTGGGAGCCGGACCCTTACGAGGCATTACTTCTTCTCCTTCTTGGCGCCGTAGCGGCTACGAGCCTGCTGACGACCCTTGACACCCTGAGTGTCGAGGGCGCCGCGGATGATCTTGTAGCGGACACCAGGTAGGTCCTTCACACGACCACCGCGCACCAGCACGATGGAGTGTTCCTGCAAGTTGTGGCCCTCACCGGGGATGTAGGCCGAAACCTCAACGCCGGAGGAGAGCTTGACACGCGCGACCTTGCGGAGCGCAGAGTTCGGCTTCTTAGGGGTGGTGGTGTACACACGGGTGCACACGCCGCGCCGCTGCGGGGAACCCTTCAACGCGGGAGTCTTGGACTTGCCGCGCTTGGAGGTCCGACCATTGCGGACGAGCTGCTGGATCGTAGGCACTACGTCTCCGTCGTCTACTAGGGGAGATGAAACGGAAGGCCGGGCGGCCCCCGCGGATGTTGCTAAGGCTGTATGTGCCGACGGCGCGCGGCATATACAGCCCCTAGCGTGTCTCTACGCTTTGAGGCCGTACGCCACTTACCACCGGCTCGATGGCCCGGCCCTTACGGCTACCGGGGTACCCATCCCCGACTGCCGAACGGCAGCCCAAGACAGGCACAGCGCCCAACACTACCCTCGGTCGTTGGCATCGTCAAAGTCCCCAACATCGAGGTCGGTAGTTTGCGTTGAGATCGGTCGCTCGAGTTACCGATCTCAACGCAAACTACCGACCTCAATGACTTGACGAGGAGGAGCGCTAGAGGCCGGGGGGCCAGGCGGGGGTTAGGTGCGGGTTGGGAATCCAGTCATCACGAATGGTGACGGTGCGGACAACGTTGCTCACCCTGGAGATGATGTTCGCAGCCACACCCTCCTGCGGCCCCCACCAGTTGTGGTCCGCCACCGCAATGAAACTGCCCGCTCCCCCGCCTTGAGTGGCGCCAACCAGCGCGAGGGCCACCAGCAACGCCAGCGCGCGCCTGCCCACGGCGCCGAGGCGCCCGAGCGTCTTGGCCACCGCGTACGTAAATAGCCCAAAGAGGAAGGGGATAAACGGCAGCGCATATCGGCCCTGTACACCGAGCGTCAGCACGCCCATTTCCAGAAACATGGAGTAATTGAATAGCAATTGCGCACCAAAAGCCACCGCAATGGCGACGAGAAGCATCCATACCCCTCGCTTGATGCGAACAAAAAGCAGCGCGAAAGCGACAGAAACCCCCGCTGACGGAATCACGAAGCTTGAAATCCAGGCCGCAATGTTCGGTCCAAGGGACTGCGCAGCTCCCCATGTTCTGCTATAAACACCGAACATGTTGGATGTCCGCGCCATTTGCGGCAGCCAAACGTTCTGTGTGTAGGTGACTGCCGAAGAGATTCCCGACGGCAGTGTCGTAAAACTTTCTCGGAGTTCTCGATTGCGAACCCAGATCCCATGATGTTCGCATACTGCGATCGGTTGCACCACATCGCAGGCAGGTCGCACGGAGCCGAACTGCAAGATGTTAACCACGTAGCGCTCCACGAACAACACCAGCGCTAACAGGGCCAGCGCGGCCAGCATCCAGTGCGCGATGCGGCGGCGGCCAACCACCGTGAACCAGGTGCGAATTTCACCCAGGGCGCCTCGGCGAGCGAAGGTGAGTTGCCTGCCAAGCGCGATCACTACCAACGGCGCCAAGAAGAGCATCAGCACGTTCTTGGTCAATGAGGTGGCCACCACAGCGATCAAACCACCCAACCACAACCCCGGCCGGAAAGTATCCGCGTTGTACAGTCGGAGAGCGAGCCACACCGAAAGCGCGAGCAAAGCATTACCTACACCATCCCAGTTAAGGATCGAGTTCACATAAACCAGCAGCGGGGTAAATGCCATCAAGAAGATACCCGCATTAGCCGCCCCCGGCCCGATGCCTAACTCCCGAAACGCCAAATACACGAAAACGATGGCGGCAGATGCTAGCAATGCGGAGACCACGCGCGTACCAATCCAGGCGCCGTGTCCGTCGAAACCGATCAGTTCGAAAAATCGATACACCTGGCCCATCGACCAGTGATAGAGCCACGCCTCCCGCGAGATGTCACCGACGTGCAGCAAGTCTGGAGATTGCCCGCCAAATGGACTGGCGCCCGCAGCGTAGTACCTGACAACTATTAAATGAATGTGCTCGTCATAAATCGAAAAATAAGTGGTCAGGGCAAGGAACACCGATTGGATGGCTAGCCACGCCATGATAACCCGCGTGGTCCAGGCGGATCGGCCCACCCGAAGGGTTGCGTCGGCGACGCGTTGAATTGACCATGATGTTGTAGCGCTGACGGCAGTCATCAGGTTCCCCTGGTGAACATGCGGCGAATCCTTCCCGCCACCCGGCGGGCCACCTCGATCGGGCCACCCACCGATAGGTAGTCGCGGGCCAGGCCCAGGTCACGGCGCCGGCCACGCTTTGGCTGGTACGGCTCGGCGCGCACCACGGCCTCGCCCAGCTCGTAGGTCAGGTCGGCGGCACGACGCGGGAACTGGCAGAACTCCACGAGGGGTGCCAGCACCTTGGCCCAGCGGTACCCGTCGGCGAATTTGGCCACGGCCGCCCGGGCCTTGGCCACGGCCTCCTCATCGTACAAATACCTCTCCAGAGCCGCCTCCAGCGCGGCCACATCTTCCGGTGGCACCGTGGCACCTAACCCATTTTCGGTAATCAGCGCGCCAAAGGTGTCACCGCCGGTGGCGACGATGGGCAAGCCCGCCCACAGATAGTCAAGGATGCGGGTGCGGAAGGAGTACGCGGTCTCAATGTGCTGGAAGTGCGTGGAAACGCCCAGGTCAGCGTCGAGTAGGTAATTGGCCCGCTCGTTGTATGGCACCCAGCCGGTGTTGAAGAACACGTGCCTATCGGTTAGACCCAGCTCGGTGGCCAGGTTGCGCAGCTCGGCGGCGATGCGCATATCGGGCACACCGGGATTCGGATGTTTGAGGCCCATGAAGTACAGCCGCACCTCGGGGTGACGATCCTTGAGACGGTCAACGGCCCGCACCAGCGTCAGCGGGTCGAACCAGTTGTAGACGCCGCCACCCCACAGAATCACCTTGTCGTCTGGCCCAATGCCGGGCACGACGCCCTTGATACCGTGGGCGGTCTGGACCGGTGGCTCGTCGGAGACCCCGAAGGGCACCACGGAGACCAGAGAGTTAAGCGCGGCATCCTCGTCATAAACGTGCGCGTTGATCCGGCCCTGTCCGGCGAGTTGGCCGAGCCAGAAGTCGCGCTGCTTATCGGAGGCGCATAGCACCAGATCGGCGCGGCGCAGCTGCTCGTTTAGGATGCGGGTGGTCTCGCGGATGGCACGAGCGCGACCGTCGATGCCGAGGTCACGGGCCTGTTCTAGTTGTTCGAGGTGCATCGGATCGTAGACGTCAGCCACCAGGATTTTGGTGGAATCCTTCAGCCAGGGCGCGCCTTCGAGCAGGTAACCCTGGAAGACGATCACGTCGGCCCAGTCGGTGTGTTCGCGCAGGCGCGGTCCGACGCAGTAGCCGACGTCGAAGAGGTCGGAGTCCACCTTGCAACCGGCGGTGGAGATGAGTCGCACCTCTGCAACCGGGCAGACCGCCTTGGCGATCTCCCAGGCGCGGATGGCCGGTCCGGCCATCTTTGCTAGCAGCGGCTCGCCGGTCACGACGAGGACACGACGTTTGGAGACAAAGTGCCGATCGATGCCGAAGGCGGCCACCAGGGCGTCATGGGCCTCGTTGTAGCCGGGGAACCGGCCCGCCGGTTCTAAGGCGTGGCGGAACAGCGCGAAGAGTTCCCCGTCACTGCGGCGACGGCGGGCCTGTAGCTCGGCGCGGTCTTCGGCGAGGCCGCCGGTGACGATCTGCTCGACCAGGTAGTCGATGGCCAGCGGTCCGGTCATCGCCATCTTTTCGACCGGCACTCCTGAGACCTCGTCGCCGCCGGGCCGCACCTGTAGGTCGAGCATCCGAGTATCGGTCTTGGTGCGGGCCATCGAGCGCCGCACCGAGAGCGCCAGCGCGGCGGGCAGCGCCCTGGCCAGCGACTCCTCGCCCAAGTTCTTGTACATGGACAGCAGCGCGTTGCGTTCCAGCAGGTACGTCTCGCGGAAGTTTCCAAACTTCTTCATGGTGGCGTGGTGCTTGTGGAAGGCGAGCGAGTCGGGCACATACCGCACGCGGTGGCCCAGTACGTTCATTCGCCAGCCGAGGTCCACATCTTCGTAGAACATGAAGAAGCGTTCATCGAAGCCGCCGATCTTGCGAAACAATTCTGTGCGAACGAATAGCGCCGAACCGGTGCCGAAAAGCACATCCTTGGGAGTATCGAACTCCCCAGGCAGGTTAGGTTGCTCCGCCTCTCGTTTATAGCCCGCACCCCACCAGGTAAGAGAGCCATCAACGTAGTCGATCAGCTTGCCCTCCCAGTCGAGTACCTTGGAGGCCACCGAGCCGATGGTTGGGTCGGCGTTGAAGGCTGCTACGGCGGCGCGAATCCAGGCCGCATCGGGGCGGGCGTCGTTGTTAATGAAGCCAATGAACTCACCGCTAGCCGCCGCAACACCGGTATTGCAGCCGCCCGCGAAGCCAAGGTTACCGCCGGATTCGATCACCAAAGCTTGCGGCACCTCTTTGCGGATGCGGGCCGCAGAACCGTCGCCGGAATCGTTATCGACAACGATCAGTTCGAGACGATCCTGGGGCCAGTCAATGTCGGCGAAGGACTTCAGGCAGGTGATGGTATCGTCGGCGCCCTGGTAGTTGACGATGACTACCGACACCACGCCGGGGCGAATCGGAGTCGGCTGAGCTTGCGCGGTCAAGGGACCTCCATCATGGGAAATTAACGACGGCCTAACCCTACCCGTCAAGCCACGTGAAAATCGTGCTACGAATGCACTGAAAAAGTGCATTCCATGCCTCAAAATCACGACACTCTCGTAGCTAGCGGGGTTTGGAGCGGGTGGGGGTGAAGCCTGCTGCCGTGAGGGCGGCCATGATCTCGTCGCAGTGGGCCGGTCCCTTGGCCTCAATGTCCAGGGTGACCAGCGCCTCGAACATGCCCAGCGATGTGTCCGTGTGCGAGTGTTCCATGTCCTTGATGTTGGCCTGCACACCTGCCAGCGTCTCCGCCAGCACCGCCAGAGCGCCGGGGCGGTCAACCAGCCGCACCTGTAGGCGCAGGTAACGCTGGGAGGAGACCATACCGTGCTGGATCACCCGCATCAGCAGCAGCGGGTCGATGTTGCCGCCGGTAATCACCGGCACGATGGTGCCGGGCATCCCCTTCGCATCGGCCATCACGGCAGCCACCGCGGCGGCACCGGCCGGTTCCACCACCAGCTTGGCCCGCTCCAACATCACCAGCAACGCCTGGGAGATTTGCTCGTCGGAGACCGTGCGCACCTCGACGCCGAGGCGATCAAGAATCTCAAACGTCACGTCGCCGGGGGTGCCCACCGCAATGCCGTCGGCAATGGTGGCTCCCACTCGGCGCGGCACGGGGCGTCCGGCGGCCAGCGAATCGGGGAAGGAGGCGGCGTTCTCGGATTGCACGCCGATCACATGAACCTGCGGCCATACCTGGGCCAGCACGGTGGCCACCCCGGCAACTAGCCCGCCCCCGCCAAGCGGCAACACAATGGTGCCCACGTCGGAGACCTGCTCCAGAATTTCCAGGGCTACGGTGCCCTGTCCGGCCACCACGTCGACGTGATCGTAGGGGTGGATCAGCACCTTACCGGTGGCTTCCACCTCGGCGCGGGCGGCAATCATGGCCTCGTCCACGGTCTCCCCCACTAGGCGCACCTCGGCCCCGTAATCCTGAGTGGCGGCGATCTTGGGCAGCGCGGCATCCTTTGGCATGTAAACGATCGCGTCGATACCCAGGCGTCGCGCCGCATAGGCGACACCCTGCGCGTGGTTACCCGCCGATGCGGCGAGTACGCCCACCTGGCGTTCTTGCGGGGTAAGCCGGGACATCCGGTTGTAAGCGCCGCGTACCTTAAACGAACCGGCCCGTTGCAGGTTCTCTAGTTTGAGCATCACGTGAGTGCCGGCCATCTCGGAGACTACCCGGATCGGCTGCACCGGAGTGCGGATGGTCACGCCTTCAAGAAGGCGCGCGGCAGCGCGAACGTCGTCAATGGTTACGATGCGGCTCATTGGTTTGCTCTCCTTATGGGCGGAGTTTGC
>WQZL01000081.1 GCA_009780755.1 Promicromonosporaceae bacterium
CGTCGTACTGCCAGCCAACAGTGATACCTGTCTGAGCCATCCACTCAATCTCCAGGAAGAACGCAGCACCAACCGGCACATCACGGAACGAAGCCGTAGCAGGCGGCGTGAAATCCGGGCTACCAGCAGCGCGGTAGATGAACGCGGCCATCGCCTGACGCTCTACCCCAGCAAGCGGACGATACTCCAAACCACCCTCTACGTTCCAACCAGTGGTGATACCCGTATCAGCCATCCACTCCACATGACGGAAGAACGTATCCCCAGGACTCTTATCCACAAACGTTGGCACACCAGGAGCATGGAACACGCCCTCCTCAGCCAAGCCACGGTAAAGGAACGCAGACATCGCTTGACGTTCGATGTTCAACATCGGACGGAACTCAGCATGACTCTCCAACACCCAACCCGTAGTAATACCAGTCTGAGCAAGCCACTCGATATAACAATGGAACTGAGAACCAACCGGAACATCCACAAACGCCGCCGTCGTCGGACACACCCAATCATGAACCGGCGGCGAAGGCGACGGAGTAGGAGTAGGAGTCGCCGGCGGCACAGTCGGCGAAACCGTCGGAGACGGCGACGGAGACGGCGAAGGCGTTACTTCCGGGATCACCTCAAACACCGGGGTCACCGTCACCGAAGTCCCTGGCATCACAAACGTCGCCGAACTAACCGCGGCCGAACCAGCAGCCCAAGCCACGGCAGGCTCTACATCCCAGCGCACAAAACGCCAATCATCAGCAGGCACAGCCGTCAACACCACGTTAGCACCAGCAACCGCAGCCGTCGGATTAGCCGAAGCCGAACCACCAGTCGCAGCGCCAACCATGACCGGGTGCGGCACGCGCTCGATGTGGATGGCGGCGTCTGCTGTCATCAGACCAGCAGCAGTAATTGGCGCGGGAACCGTACGCCACCCTGTGGGCAGGTTAAAGGTGAACGCCGCTTCATCGGCGAATCCCGACAGAACAATGGCCAGCTCCACCGGAGTTGTGGCCAAGGTGTTACCAAGGGCAACTGAGTGACCAGTGAACGGCGTCGGCACAGTCATTGTTACATCGGTAACGAATCCCGCATCCGCTGAGAATTCAACGTAGTTGTGCTGCACCGCCTGCTGCCCATGCTGCCAGGTACCCGAGGTTATCAGGTTGCCTGCGGGCAATACCACGAATACGTCGCCAGGAGTGACTTCCCGTTCACCGGCATTCCATTGCGCCTGGGTTAGCGCGCCCGCACCGATCACCTGTGGGCGGGAGATGTTTCCCTGCGCGTTGCCCGGTGGCCTCGCGATGGCGGTTACGTCGGCTTCACCGGTAATGGTGATTGTGGCCCCGCCACCAGAACCGCCACCAATGGCCGCGCCGCCCTGACCGCCTTCAGCAGTGATCGTGCCTGCGGTGATGGTAATAACACCACCGTGCTGACCGGTACCACCGCCGATACCAGCGGCGCCACTTCTGCCGGTGGCGTGGATTACGCCGCCGTGAATGTTGATTTGACCACCGGAACCATGCTCACCACCGCCGATACCGGCGGCATTTGACGGGTTAGTAGAGCGACCGCCGATGGCGGTGATGTTTCCGCCATTGATGGTGATGACGCCACCGTCTGACGGAGCGAAAGTAGAACCACGGCTGGCCCCGATACCGGCAGCACCCTGGCCACCGTTGGCGACGATCGTTCCGCCGTTAATTGTGATTGAACCTGCGGAAGCGGTGATTCCTGCGGGCACATCGCGGTCGTGGCCACCAATACCAGCACCGAAAAATCCGCCGATAGCGTTCAATGTGCCGCTCTGGTCGGCATCAACATCGATGGTGATCGAGGTGCCGAGGGGAACCTGGAGGCCGGCGAAGCCACGCCGAGGGTTACCGCCAGCGGCACCTTGCTCCCCGACCAGGGTGCTGGTGCCCTCTAGGTAGAGGTACAGCGTGGCGCCGTCGGCCAGGCTCAGCGGGCTGCCCACCGTGTTCTGCGTAGCCACGCCGGAAACGTTTCCGACCTGCGCATCACGCAGGGTGATGGTGGCAGTAGCATTTTCGGCGACACCACACGGTTGTCAGTGGAGTCAAAGATGGTCTGGTCAAAGAAGCCGGGACGCTCGTTATAAAGCGTGGTACCGGTGACCACGACATCGGCCCCATCTAGCACCGTGAAGATGCGCGTGACCGGGTCATAGGTCCAGGTGGGACAGACCGCTTCTGTGGTCTCACCCAGGTCAATGTAGGCGGGACAGACCGCGCCGCCAACGTTTTCGAACTCGACGGTGGCATTACCTGCCAGGAGGTCGGCCACGGTGAGTGTTGCCGAGGTCAGCTCCCAGTTGAGCGGCAGGTTGAAGGTGACCGGTGTGCTAGTTGGGATGCCTTCCAGCAGGAAGGCCATCTCTAGCGCTGTCGGGTACAAGGCGGTACCGAGCGATACCGTGTGGCCAGCAATCGTCATGGCGATTGCTGATGGCAGGGCTGCCGTAGCCTCAAAAGTGACCAGAGTTTCGGCCTGGTCAAAAACACCGGTACCGACAGGCGAAGGCGTAAAGTCAAGGTTAAGCGCACTTGCCGGTAACGCAACAAGGATGTCAGCTGTCGGCGTCAGGCTCGCCGTGGGCGCGCCAGCACCAATCGCCTGCGGGATGCGCGCAGCATTCGCCGCTGTTGTGGACTGAATCGCGTGCGCGGTCACGTTTCCGCCAATGATTGTCACGTTCGCGCCAAATCCGACGCCACCTCCGATGCCCGCGCCACCCGCGATGCTGGTGGCGCTCACGGTGCCACCGGTGATGGTGATCTGAGTGGCCGGGTTGTTGGCCCCGCCGCCGATGCCGGCACCGCCGACACCGGTAGCCGTTGCGGTGACGTTCCCGCCGACGATGACGATGCTTCCGGCAGGGGCAGTACCGCCATTAGCAGCGGTGGTGGAGCCACCGCCAATACCGGCCGCGTTGGTACCACCTGTGGCGTTGATGGTGCCAGACTCGATGGTGATAGCACCCGAGGCTGCGCCAGTGCGGCCACCGATGCCAGCGCCGCTACTGCCACCCGTGGCCTGTAGCGAACCACCACCGGAGATGGTGACGCTCGCGCTGGCTGGTACTTGCAGGGCTGCGCCGCCGCCGCCCGCAGTCAAGACGTTGGCGCCGTCCAAGATCAGGTCAAGGTGCGCGCCATCGTTGACTGCCAGCGGGACAAAGGTGCCCGCACCAAGGTCAATTGTTGCGTCTCGCAAGGTGAGAGTGGCCGTGTTGCCTCCACCGACTTGGATTCGCGACACAGGGTTGGCCGCACCTGCCGAGGAGCCAATCACCAACACGTTAGCGTCATCAAGGATGGTGTACAAAAGGTTGGCGCTGCGCGTCCAGCAGTCGCCCGAACCAGTGCTGGCGTTGGAATCGCTCAGGTCAATTACACAAGCGAACGCGCCGTTAGCTGGCGCTGGATCGGCGACGGGTGCGGCCATCGCGGTGGCCGGGAAGGCTAGGGATACTGCTGCGACCGCGGCGATCGCTGGTCGACGGAACCAACGGCGTCGCGCCGAGGAACCCTTCGTCATCACTGACATCATTTGTCTACAAGTAGTTGTGGACTCCACACCGGCACCGGTGTTCACCACAAACCCAACACGATGACACCACTTCCGAACAAGTTACGTGAAGGCATTGCATCAGTTCCCGTCGCATCGCGAACACCCATCCGTGTAGTCACGCACAATATGTGCGCGTAAACCGCAATGTGGCCCATTTACCCGGCCAGCTCACCCCAGGTCGGCGCGAGGTCTGTCCAGGTGCCCTCGGCGGCGATCTCTCCATCCACCAGCACCACAACGCGGTCGGCGCGAGCTAGGGCTGCCGCCTTCGAGGTGGAACCGATCACGGTGGTGCCTCGCGCTCGTAACGACTCCCACAACTCAATCTCTGTGGCAGCATCAAGCGCCGATGAAACATCGTCGGCGAGCAATACCTCCGCATTTGCGGCCAACGCCCTCGCCAACGCGAGGCGTTGCACCTGTCCCCCCGACAGCTTGACACCGCGGTGCCCCACCATCGAGTCGGTACCACCAGACTCGGCCACGTCATCGGCCAGGCGGGCGTCACGGATCGGCCCGGCAACATCGCGGTCGGCATACCCGAGAGCAATGTTTTCCGCGAAGGTGCCCGAAAGCACATGCGGCGCCTGCGCGACATAGGCCACGCGGCCAGGCCGCAAGAAGGTCTCGGGTTCAACGATGACCTCCTCGTTCCACCGCAGTTCGCCGGTGTGACTCATCAGCCCGGCCAGCGCCGCAAGCAGCGAGGACTTGCCGGAGCCGACCCGGCCGAGCAGCAACACAAGTTCGCCGCGTCGCACGGTCAGGTCAATGCCGGAAACGCCGATAGTGCCGTCGTCGTCATGCATAACGGTGACGTCTTGCAGGTCGAGGCGTTCGAACTCGGTGGTTTCGTCCGACTCAACCGCCGAAGATGGGTCGGGCGCCTCGCCGGTCACCAGTGACACCCCAGCGGGCAGGCCCACCAGGTCGGCGCCATCGGCGAAGGCGTTAGTGGCCTTCAACCAGGAGCGCGAGCCGGGCGCCTCGGTGATGACCGCCCCAGCGACGATGCCATACCAACTGAAACCGAGCGCGGAGCCGGAGACTAGCAGTGTGGTCGCCAAATTCCAGGTGCCACCCAAGTACAGGAACCAGGCAGTAATCGACCCGAGGTTGCACAAGATCAGCGGCAGGCCACTAAGTAGCGCACCGATTCGATGCTCAAACACCTGAGCATTTACCCGCTCAGCATCCACGGCGCTTAGGTGCGCGTGAACCTGACTCGTGCGAGCCGAAAGCTTCACGGTGCGAGCGGCATCCAGGGCCGAGACGAGTACCCGGCCAAAACGGGCACGGGCATCAGCGGCGGCCTTGGCAGAACGCCCGGCAACGGGACGACCGATGGACGCCATGATGGCCGAGACGGCCATGATCGCGACCAGCACGGCTCCGGCCAGCCAGGAGCCGCCCAAGATAACGGCGACGCCCGCCGAAACGAAACCGGCTGCGAAGTCAATCCAACGGTCGGCGTAGATCACCATCCGGTCGCCGTCCATCGTGCGGGCGACAATCTCGCCGGGCGGGGTGGCTGGCAGGCGGCGCTGCTCGGTCTGGCCACGCATCACCGCCATGCGGATGCGAAGCAGTAGCTGAATCCACCACAGCGGGTAGTAACGCACGCCGTATATCACACCCGCCCGCGAGATCATCAAGGCGATGGGCAGCGCGATGAGCAACCCGGTTATGGGTGTGCCTGCCTCAATTCCGGCGATGGTACGGCCCCACAAGAACCCGACCACCACCCCGGCGGGAGAGAAGATCGAGGAGAGGAAGAAACTGATGCCACCAAGCAGCCCCCACGTCTTGTGAACGGCAAACTGCCGGGGCACCGAGCGCAGTAGGCCCATGCCTTCACGGGGGGTGCGTTGTTCTGGGAGTTCGCCCTTGCGGCGGCGTCCGCCCATGCTCGACCCCTCCATAATTTCGGGCGCATCGCATGTTCTGGCCCAAGCCAGGCCCAGATCGGCGGCTGAGGCCGGAGAGGAGTGGGTAAGTGGCGCGTCGGGATCGGCGGGTAACGAATCCAAGGGGTTAGGAACCACGGGGATACCCGAGGGCGGGGTGAAACCAGCCACACCGGTGCCGGTCAGGGCGTCATCGGCCAATTGGCCAGAGCTAGCAGCAAGCAGCAGGTCGCGGTACGGGCCGGGAGCCTCAGCCAACTCGGCGCGAGGGCCGAACTGCGACAACTTCCCGTGATCCAACACGGCTACCAATTCCGCCCGCTCGATGGTGCTAAGCCGATGCGCGACCAACACGCCGGTGCGCCCCTGCAACAGCCGCTGGGAGGCGGCGACGACGCGGGCCTCGGTAACCGGATCCATGCGGGCAGTGGCCTCATCCAGCACCACCACCTGCACATCGCGCACCAGCAGGCGGGCGAAGGCGACGAGCTGTTCCTCCCCCGCGGACAGGGAGGTGCCACCCGCGCCAAGCAATGTATCCAGGCCATCGGGCAACCCGGCCACCCAATCGGTCAGGCCAAGATCGGCGATGGCTCGCTCTACGGCCCCGTCGGGAGCCTCGGCGTAGAGAGTCACGTTTTCGCGAAGCGTCCCGGAGAGCAATTCGGTGCGCTGAGTGACGACGCCGACGGCTTCACGCAAGCCATGCAGGTTTAGGTCGAGCGCATCGACGCCGCCGATTAGTAGCGTGCCGGGTGGCGGATCGACCGCGCGAGAGAGCATCGAGGCCAGCGTGGATTTACCTGATCCGGTGCGGCCCACCAGGGCGATGGTTTGCCCGGCGGGCACGCGAAGCGTTACATCGCGCAGGCCGAAATCGCCCTGGCCGTCATCGAAGGTGAAATTGAGGCTACGGACCTCGATATCGAGCGCGCCCTCTGGCACCGGTTCGCCGCCAACCGGCTCGGGTTCAGCGTCGAGCAGGCTGCGAATACGGGTGAGCGCGCCAATGCCCTCTTGAATGTTTGGCAGATGGGAGACGAGTTCGCTGACCACGCCTACCACCTGCGTGGTGGCCAGAAACAGCGTGACCAGCGAGGCGAGCGGCAGGCCACCGCCAGCGGTCATTGCCGCACCGACGATCGCCACGGCGGAGAGCAGGCCAAATAGCAGCACGCCGGTACGAGATAGCACCTTGATCTCGACTCGCAGCACGTCACGTATGCGGGCGTGGATGTTTGCACTCAGGTAGGCCAGGCGGTGGATGGCGAAAGGCTGACCGAGGCAGGTTCGCAGATCGTCGCGGGCGGTGATGGCCTCCTCAAAGGCGGCGGCGTGTTCCGTCCACGCCTCCTCCTCGACGACGCGCTTCTTGACAATCTCGCCGAGTAGCGGACGCACCAGCAGAGCCACCAGGCAGATCAGGGCCGGGAACAGCAGCCAGGCAGGCCACCAGGTAATGCCAGCAACTATCCACAGCAACGGAGCGGAGACCACCGAGCGTAAAGCGGGCCACACGGAGCCACGGAACATGCGACCCACCGAGTGGGTGTCATCGTCGACTCGGTCGAGAATTTCCCCGGCAGACATCTCTTTGAGCGCCCGCACTGGCTGTTGCAGGGCTGCCGTGAGCAGGTCGGCGCGTAATTGTCCCTCGGCGCGGTTGACGGCGGCCGTCCAGACCACCTGGCCGACGTACATGGTCAGGACGCCACCAAGGGCCGTACTCGCGAGTAGGCCGAAGTTTCGGGCCGTCGGCTCGGTGGCCATCTGGCCAGTGACGATAGTTGCGGCGGCCGAGGCGAAGGCGAACAGCACGAGGGCGCCCAGTGCCCACCCGGCGGCAGGCGTGCGCAACCGCCGCCAGTCGAGCCGACGGGCGTAGGCAGCCTCGCTAGAACCGTGAGGGAAAGCATCCTGAGCTTGGAAAGCATTTTTCATCGCCACAGACCTTACGCTCCACCTCCGGCAATGCGCACCAGATTTTCCATTAAGCAGGCACATCTGCCCAAATCGGCAGTTGAGCCTGCCGAAACTGACCGCAAACTACTGTGGCCCACCCGAGATGATCGGGTGGGCCACATCGGCAGAATGTATTCGCGATCTAGCGCGAAGGGGTTCGATCAGTCGCCGAACTCTTCGTAGAACAGGTCGCGGTCGATCTCGCGCATGAGTTCGCAGATCGCACGCGCGGCGTCACGATCCATGCCTTCGAACTCAACGCCTTCATCGATACAGGTGTCCATCGCACCGCCACCGCCACCATCGCCGCCACCGCATCCGGTGAGCAGGGTCACGGCAAATCCAACGGCGGCAAGGGCCGAAAGGGCGCGCTTCTTCATGGTTGTCTCCTTTGGTTGGGGGAACTGCGCCCCACATCTCCGAGGCACAACGGCGTAAACGTTATCAGACGACACGACCGGCTCGTTAAGCGTGACGGCGACGTAGCGCCGCGGTGATAACTCCGGCGGTTAGGGCGGTCACCGATAGGACAGCTACCACCATGAGATGACTGCTCCGGTGAACCACTCTGGCAGGCAGGTCTGCGTGAACCGTCGCGGCTGCTAGGTCGATAGTCACCTCTCCACCCTCGACGGTCACTAGGTGTAACAACCCGTTTGCGCTGTCACAAACTCGTTTCTCGCGGATGTTCCAGGATGGGCAGAATGGTCCGCCCATCCAACCATGTTCACACTCATTGTCGAGCGCCCGACCACCATCGCTGAGCAACTCTTGCACGGGGATACTCCAGAATCCCTCCGGGTACCGGAAGCCAAGAAGTCGCGCTCCTTCCTGGTATCGCCACTCCCCGAAGCCATCAACAAATGCCATCCCATCGGCGGTGAAGCAAGGATCGCCTAACCAATCCAATGCTACTTCGTAGACCAGTTTGCCGTCTCGGTACAGTCCACTTGGCGGATAGTCATTCGGGTGCCAGTCTGACCAGTTCTCAAACCAGACGAGTGGCGTTACGTGAAAAACCAGTCCATCACCAAGCTCCCACTTTTGTGGACTGGGCGGCAGAACAGTCAACGCCTGCGCCATCGGGGCACCAATCGTGATTGCCACTCCAAGCGCCGTTGCCAGCAGAGCAGTCCCCGCACCGCGCGCTATCCATCGACTCATACAATGATGATAGTCGATTTGACTACTTTCTCCAGGTGCCATGTCAAGAGTTACCCTGATTGCTCAACTTTCTCAGTGGTTGAGCTGCCTCCGGTGGTGAATCTAGCTGAAGTTGCCTTGGAGATGACCGCCGTTAAAGGCGCGGTAGAGGAATGCGGCCATCGCCTGGCGCTCGATGGGTTCAGTCGGACGAAACTCCTGGTGTGTGCCCATATCCCAGCCTTCAACGACGCCCGTGTTGGCCAGCCACTCGATTTCTCGAAAAAAGTCATGTCGTACCGAAACATCCAGGAAACTCTCTCGGGCCGGGGTCACGAAATCTTCGCGCCTGCCAGCAAAGCGATATAAAAACGCAGCCGCCGCCTGCCGTTCGAGACATACCCCGGGGTGGAACCTACCGTCATAAAACCCCCTCGCTATACCCGTGGACACTAACCACTCAATCTGCCGAAACGAATTGTGCCCCACCGGTACATCCGGGAAGCTCTCGACTCTCGGGAGCGTAAAGTCCGTAGGTTCGCCAGCAATGCGGTACAAAAAAACAGCCACTGTCTGCCTCTGCACGCACCCGCCTGGACGGAATTCCCTATGCGTGGCCATGTTGAACCCAGAATCGATACCTGTTTGCGCCATCCATGCAATATATGCGCGAAACTGCGAGTTCGCCAGAACGTCCTGGAATTCAACAAATGGATGTGGTACGAAATCCGGCGATTGATCTAAATACTCGAACTCCTCCACCGGAGACGCAGGCTCCCGCACTGGGGGTGACTCCGATGCCAGGCCTGCGTACTGTTCCGTATCCAGAACGCCAACGATACCTACAGCACTAAAAGCGATACCTATCAAACTAACCGCACCCCAAATTGAATTTGCCCTGGCGCCCCATGCAGCCCCTTTGTTGTCTTCCTCAAGATGGTATCGAGCCGATTTGTTGTTGAACAATGTACCTAAAACCGCAAGCACAAGAAGCACTGAGCCGATTATGAACGCCAGTATGGGGTGCATGATTGGTGTTACCTTTCTAGTGCGAAGCGGAAGGTCCCTGCCGCAAGCAGAGTCCATAGGCCAGTCACGCTGTGTTGGGAGCGACACTGCGAGAAACACATGGTATAACAAACGTTCGTCTGAAACTTGCGGAACGAAGGAGGCTAAACCCGTACTGAAAGCAGGCAACCACTCGCTAGGCTAGGCATGCGCTCAACCTCTGCCAAGGTTACAGATAGAGCGCATCATGCGATACGGTGCGAAACAGATAGCGCGGTCTAGTTCAGCAGCCAGTAGCTAGACGAGCAGTTGAGCGAAATCACACTGATCGCCAAACGTATGGCTAGACGTCGGCCCGCCGCTCCGGGAGGGAGGGCGGGCCGATGTGGTTTTGACAGGCTCAACTACTGTGGAGGGGCGGTTCAGCCAGCAGGAGGGTGGTTACGTGCGGGGGATTTCACGCATTTCGAAGGTTTCGATTAGGTCGCCCTCGGTGATGTCGTTGTACGTGCCCAGGCCGATACCGCATTCAAAGCCGTCGCGCACCTCGGTGACGTCGTCCTTCTCCCGGCGCAGCGACTCGATGGTGAGGTTGTCCCCCACCACCACTCCGTCGCGCAGCACGCGCGCCTTGGTGTTTCGGCGAATCGTGCCCGAGCGGACAATCGAACCGGCGATATTGCCGAACTTCGAGGAACGGAACACCTGACGAATCTCCGCCGTGCCCAGCTTCGCCTCCTCGTAGATCGGCTTCAACATGCCCCTAAGCGACGCCTCGATCTCCTCAATCGCTTGATAGATGATCGAGTAGA
>WQZL01000082.1 GCA_009780755.1 Promicromonosporaceae bacterium
AGACGCACCCAAAATCGCACCCAGGTCTTTAATGACCGCACGCGCAGCATCGAAACTAGGCAACGCCCCAGGCTTCACATCCAAATCGGCCCACAGGGCAGCCAAGCGCGTCACATCGACGGCTCTACCAGGCCCCGTAGTGCCAGGCCGCACAGGATTGACCCCGTGATACACATGAGCGCCCTCCGCCACCCTGGCAACCACAGCCAGCACGGCCTCAGGATCATCGCCCAAGGTGATCGCCTCGGACAGGAACGGAGCATAAGGATCGGGCATCTGGTGACAAATGACCACCGTCTCACCCGGACGATGCAAAACGGCGAACAGGGCGCCAGGAGGTACGGCCACGCTGTCGACGGCGCCGCTGGTTGTGGTGTGGTTGTTGCCGATCATCGCGCCGCCCCCGTAACAGGAGTGAGCCAATCCAGCAGCGCCTCACGAGGAACCCGAATAGGGCGGGTATCTCGCAGGGTGCCAGGGCGGCGGACGCCGAGACGGACGGCGTATAGCTCACCTCGTGCGATGGCGTCGCGGAGCATCCTCTGGCTACAGAGACCAGTGGCTTCGATCTGTTGAAGGGACGCAAAATAAGGTAGTGCGTCAACGAATGGGACGGGGGTTCCGGGCACGACAACTCTTTCCGAGTCGCACGGGCCTGAAGTCGGCACTGGCAATACACCGCTGGACCATCCACCGAGGAAAAAACTCGGTAGCGGGCTACCACAGGTCTCGCCGGGCCTTCCCGCCAGGAGGCGCGATGTGGGATACTGGGCGCATGACCGCAGTGATGGAGGCTCCGACGTTCCACCGTTGGGTGGATCGACTCAGTTCTGCCCAACTTGACCGCTTGCGGGTTATGGTCAGCCGTGACGGCGAGTTGCCCTCCATTGAGGATGAGGCGATGGCGTCAACCGATGAGGCTGTTGAGACCTGGCTGCGCGAGACGGTGCTTCCGGTCCATCAGCGGGTTGCCGCTGGCGGTGGCCGCCGGGTCACCCTCGATGAGTCACGCGCCAGGATCAGCGCTCGGTTGGCTGCGGTCGCCGCGTCGTGAACCGGTACACCGTCGACCTTGATGAGGCAGCCCACCAGCAACTAGATGACATCGCGGCTTACATCGCCGAGCGGGATGGCCCGGCCTCGGCCCTCCAGTACACCGACCGCATCCACGACGCCTGCCGTGAACTGGGCCTGTTCCCACGACGCTCCAAGCAGCGCCCCGACCTCGCCCCCGGCTTGTATGTGACCGGCTTCGAGCGGCGCATCACGATTACCTACACCATCGACGAGGCAGAGTCGATCGTGTGGATCACCGGCATCTACTACGGCGGGCAAGACTGGGAAGCCCGGCACTGATCACGCCATTCACCAACGCACTACAGCAGGTTCAACGTCTGATTCCCAACGCAGTACAGAAGACTGAAGGCAGCGGCCAGGATGAGGAACGTCACTAGCCACCTACGCTTCCGGGAGACGTTTTGCCCTGATGAGACATTGATCTGAGATTCGCCGTCGGCAAGCATCACTATTGCCGCACCGGCATGAGGGGTCTCCCAGAATCGCTTCCTATGTTCCGACAGATCCAGAACTTCACATAAGGAGCCTCGCGGAATCGTAACGACGGACTGATGAGCCAAGCCAACCCCGAAAGACACCGGATCGAACGCGGACCTGACGAAAACAGTGGGACAATCTGGCCACCGCTCGACATCGGGTGGCCGTCGCACTGCCCGAGAGAGGACAAACATCATGATCACTGCGGCCAGGCATGCAACCAGTAACTGCCCCCAGGTCCCCCAATCCCACAACATTGAGTATGTCAACTGCATGAGCATGTCCGGCCACTGCAACAAATCGTGATCACGCACGATCGACACAAACGAGCCAATAAAGAATCTCACGTCGGAAATCATCAAGCTTGCTATCCACGCAACATAGACCGGAGTTGCCGTCGCGAAAAACCACAAGAACACGATTAGCCAGCGGGTCATCTCGATTGTGCGAAGGAGACCGAGTTGCGATTCGCCAGAGGCGACTGAGATAAACCCGTCAACCTCAGGAACACGAAGAAGTGCTCGCCTTGATATGTCCGCTCCTTGAGAGTGGGCCACAACAACTACTCGGCCATGCTTGTTTCGCATCTCTCGGATTCGCTCGCAAATCTCGGATACAATAACATCACCATCTGCGTCGCCAACATACCCCAGCACATTCCCGAAATACTTGACTAACAGAACATCTATTCTAGATACGAAACTAGAACCACCCGCGACGATCTTCAAGAGCGGATAAATGAGCAGCATTATCAGGCATGCGACAAGCAGCGGAAAGAACAAGGCCAGTGAGGCAAACAGCACAGTGATGTGCGGGGTGAACTCCTTGAATGGGGCAATTAATACCGACAAGACATGCTCGGAACTCGCCTCCTCTTCCTCGGGGTGGTGACTCTCGTAGCGTCGGCTCCAGGAAACAGCAGCAAGCAACGGCAAAACCGGCACGACACCCAACAGGCGCATCCAAACCACCCAAGATGATCGATGAGTCAAACTAGAAACCCAGTTTGCTTCCTCGAAATGCAACGTCAAGCCATCGCGCTTCAGGTTAAAAGTGCTGGATGTTGTGTCGTCTCCGTCCGCGACATTTGCCTTTGACAAGACTCCGCCCTCCAAGTCCGCCGCTAGCCGCACAGTGTTCACGACCCCCGCAAGAGTTGCCCCCGCTTCCGGTTCACCGATTCCGTGCACGACCAGGATCCCCACTTCGACCTTGGGATCCGACATCTGAGCGCGGCGTGGCGTGCGCTGAGTCTGATCGTGAGACTTGGTGGTGTGAGTCTGATGCATCTCCATATCGGACACCTTGCCACAGACGTCTGACACTATCGGCTTCGAGGGGCGGGGAACCATCAGTTGCCGCATGGACAACAAGTCGATGACAGTGACTGTGCTCGCAGTCCACCCTGGTCGCAGGACTGGGAAGCCCTGTAGTAGCAGCCTGGCCCGGCGGGACCGCCCGCACCACCTGCTCAGCGAGCCAGTGCGACCACGTTGGAGGGCTGACTCGGCGCGATGGGGCGTTGTAGGAGGTTGGCTGTGGCCGTGTCGGCTCCGTTGGTGAGTTTGACGTAGTGGGCCATTGCCCGGACATCGGACCAGCCTCCCGCGCGCTGGACTACGAACGTGGAGGCGCCTTCTTTGAGCAGGGTGGTGGCGTAGTAGGCGCGGAGGTCATGCTCGCGGACCACGGAGACCCATTTGCCTATCTTTTCGATGCGCTGGCCAAGCCCGCCGTGGGGGCCGGGCTTGTCGCGCCGCCAGGGGTCGGTGCCTTCCATGCGCTTACCCTTAGCATCCTCCAGCCACCGCACCCCAGCGGCGATGCGGGCGCGGTCCCAGGCCCGGAGCCATGCCATGTCCGCATACTCCGATACCCCACCAGAGGGAAACAACAGGTTTTTGGGGAAGGGGCCAACGTGTGTGTCCAGGTGGGCGGTCACGTCATCGGTCAGCCAGGAGGGCAGGGCGACTTCACGCACTCCGGCGTCTGATTTGGGGTCGCCGGTGATCCACTCACCAGCCACTCGTAAGGCTTGCTCGGTGACCGAGGCCACGTAATGCCCCTCAGCGGTGAGGTTGAGGTCCGCGCGCCGCAACCCCCGCCACTCAGACAACCGCAGCCCGCCAAAGGCCGCAAGTTGCACGGCCAGCTTGAAGCGCGGGGCGATCACATCCAGGATCACGGCCAGCTCCTCACTCGTGGGCGGGCGGTGCAGACGCCCGGTCTTGGAGCGGGTCAACTCTGATGGGCACGGGTTGGCCGCGATCACGCCGTCAGCAGCGGCAGTGCCGAGGATCGCCCGCAGCGTCCTAGCCTCTAGCCCAGCCTGGGCGGCACCGGAATCCCGGGTGCGATCAGCGTGCCACTTACGGATCATGGTCACGGTCAGGTCGGTCATGCGGGTGCTACGGAACCTGGCCAGACCCCGGGTGATTACATCCTGGTACATCTCCTGGGTCCGAAGCCTAAGTGTCTCACCCTTCTTGGTCCGCCGCTGCGCCAACCAGGTCGTGGCATACGGGCCGAAGGTTTCAGCCTGAATCACATACGGCGACTTCCACACCTCACGCCGAATCTGCCCTTGGACCTCGGTCAACCAAGTCTCAGCATCAACCTTCGCAGGGTAGGTCTTAGAAGCGACGTGACGCTGCCCATCAGGTTCGACGTATGAGGCGCGGTAGTTGCCAGAGGGCTTTGCGCTCAATCGTGCCGAACGACCTCCTGGTGATCGGACGAACCGGCCCCAACACATCCGTCGTGGTATTAGCCCTACCCCGCGCCATGATCTACCCCCTCCCTGCCGAGGAATCCTTAGTCACCGGTGACTCCACGGTGACTCCCGAACATGTCGGAGATGCCCTATGGGCGGGCACTGTCAGGTTGTCGTGCTAGCCGACGCCCCTTGGAGGCATCTGGCTACGGCGCGACTCGCCATCGAAGCTCGCTCAACGCAGCCGCAACCCACCTCACCACCGGTTGACAAACATAGAAGAGTCGGTTCAGACCCCTAGGGGGTCAGTTTTCAGGGAGAGTTGATAATAGCTAGTGAACAGCCCTGTATGATATCAGTGGCAACAATCACAGAAAGGCGTAAAAGCATGAGCAACTCTCCGAGAAGCAGCACCCGACAAAAAGTCCTGGCAGCACTGGGAAGTCTAGTTCTAGCTGCCACGACCGGGATCGTGGGAGCTATCGCTGGCCGCGTGGGCGGAGAGCAATCTAGTCAGCGAGACACTATCGAATTCTTATCACTGCGTTTCAACTCGGTTGACAACGATATGCAATATGAGCAAGCGTTAGCGATGATTTATGAGGAGAGCCTGCTCCTACAGGAGCAAGTGCTTAATCTCGAAGGACAAGTGCTTGCCCTTAAAGGGGAGGTATCCCGAGTGCAAGACGAGGCGGCGCAGGCTCAAGCTGAAATAACTACTCGCGACGAAACACGCATGCAGCAAGCTCAAGATCATGTAAATAATGGAAACTATCAAGCCGCAATTCAACTCCTTACTGTGATCACGCCAGAGCAGTCAGAAGCTCGCATACTATTAGATCAGGAAATCACAGCGTTCGAACTACAGGTAACAGGACAGGTAGCAATATTGCTCACCGAACGGCAACATGATGAAGCCCATACCTTAGTGTCTGATGCAATTAGACTTCTGCCCAGCAGTACGGCACTCCAAGCCTTGCAAGATGAAATCGAATCCAGGCGCACACGAACCGGACCACTAGTGACGCAAGCGGCCCCCTACGGAGGTTCCAATAGTCGCATTGAAGAACGCGTTAACATGGGAGGCATTTCATACCGAAATGTAATGCTCTATTACTCCAACCGCAACTCTATAAGAGTAACGGCGTTTTCATATCACAATCTGGAGGCGCGCTTTCAGCTTCTGGCCGGGTATGTTGGTCACGTCGATGGCACTGCCGCATACAATGTAACTCTTATCATCCGCGGTGATGGTGAAATTTTGTATGAGCGCGAAGTAAGAGCTCGCGCTCTTCCGGTTCCCATTTCCGTGCCTGTAGAGGGCGTAAGGGAACTTCGCATAGAAATCGGCACCTTTCGCCAAGGTGCACAATATGCGCTTGCCTTGACTTTTGAATAACTTCTGTATTTTCTCCCATGAACTGCGCAAGTAGACGCATGGGCAGACTAAACTACGGCATATTTCCTGACCGGGTTGCTTGATCTAGGTGGTGCGTCACGCGCGGCGCCTTCGGCTTCGGGCTTGTCCTACTCCCGCCGCTCAGTATGAGTTGGCCGTTCGTTCGCCGGGGTCTCTGACGCAGTTGTCACCGGAGAAATTGCCAACCAGATACCTTCCAGGGTTCCTCGCCACCTAAGAAGAACTATCTGAGCGAATTGCGCTTGGAGGACATCGACCACCGAGTCAGCCGGATCGACACCGGTCGGAGCCACCGAACAAACCCTGGCCATCCGGGGGCTTTTGTTTTTGTGCGGCGCTGGGCAGCGCTACCTTAATCGACTCCGCTTTCTTTCACGCCTAATGATGGGGGTAGTGATAGGCGCCACCGTTTCACGGATACGTTGGCACTAGGCATTACAGTCAACCTGCATACGTTAATCAACGGCAGAGAGGCCAGAAGTGATCTCAAAACCCCAGCCACGCAACTGTAACCATTATCGAGGCGTTGTCATGGTTCTCGCCCTGTGCGCGGTCTTGGTAACGGCGTGCGGATCATCGCCGCAGGCAGATCCCGTGACGCCGACGCCCCTGGAGCCAACAACGGCAGAACCAACACCGGTGGAGCCGACACCCAAGATTGGCAACGCTTGTGAACCGGATGGAGCTGGCCTGGTCGGCACCTGGTTGCCCGTCGATGGCCCTGATCAGCCTGTACTCACGTTCCTGGCTGACGGGTCTGGATTCACACCAGCCTTCGAGTCTCGCGTGGAAAGCTTCCGCGAACGACGAGAACAGTCTTCGGAGGACGCTCAGCTCCAAATCCTGACTAACCCGTTTTATCGCGACGTGGCGGACTACCTAGACGGCCTTGCCGACTGGCCAAACGATCCGTTCCTGTGGCGAACCCCCGAGGATTCGGTACTCGTCATATACCTCACGTCGATCACCCTCACGCCCTGGCCGCTGCCAAACCTGTATGCCGTCGAGGGAAACTACCTGCGCTTGTTATCCCTTTGCGATGATGGCGACTATTACGAGCCTTGCCCGGAGGCGGAGACGCGCTTCTACCGCCGCGTTTTGCCAGAGGGCTGCGGTGCGGCGGATGATAACAGCCTCGTCGGCAGCTGGGATTGGGTCAACCCGCCCCTACCCGGCCCCACCTTCGTGGCCGATGGCACCGGGTGCTGGCCAGCCTTTGACAATGAAATTGACCAGTTCCGCGAGTTGTTGGAGCGAAACCCGGATCGCGCATATGAGTTGGCCGCCTGCGAGCAATTCGCCGCCAACGTACTCGCCTACATCCGCAGCGAGGGTGAATGGCCCTGCGACGAGTTTGTCTGGGAAGCTCATCATGGTCGGCTCACAGTTGACCATTCAGATCCGCCAATACCAGGCTGTGAGCTGAAACCCAAGTCGCAGCCGACGCGGGTTTTCGATTACGCAATCGATGGCGGCGAACTGATTTTGACCACGCCCTGCGAAGGCGACGATCCTTGCTTCTTCACCCGCTTGCGCCGCATCGGATAGCCGACCCGATATCGGCCAGGTTTTCGCGAGACGACGGGTCGCCGGAGCTACCAGGTGAGGAGGCCAGCGCGGTTGATGCGGAAGCCGTGTCCGGTGCCGCCGTGCCAGCAGGTCATCCCGGTCACCTCGGATAGACAGTTGTGGCCGCCCCAGTAAAGCAGCTGCCCCTGCGCAGCAAAGAAAGGTTCCTGCCCAAAGCAGGAAGCCCGATTGCTACAGTCACCGAAACTTGCAAAACTAAACGTGCCGTCAGTTAGCACAATCTTGTTTTCCTGATGTTCAAACGGACACGAATTGCCGAAGCATGGCAAATCACGCCAGCTCCATTCTCGCTCGTCGAGTCCGCAGGACACCGTGTAGTTGCCCTCGTAACTACCGAAGACACAGTAGATGTTTGCCGAAGGTGACTCGAAGAACCTGCCATCCCATCCCATCATGTCCCACCCGGTCAACTCGACCATCGAGGGCGGCGCGGGGGCGTCCGTGATGGCCGGACCACAGGCGCGCGGGTCGATGCCGGCGGGCAATGTAATGCCTGACGGACACCCGGGCGCAGCGCCAAGATTTGGGGCCTCCCCAGCCCCGGAGGTCAGCCGCAGGTAGAAGGTGACCAGCTCCTCGCTGGCGTCAAAATCGAAGCTGCTTCCCTCGAAGACATGCATCGTGATCGGTTTGTCGCTCGGCTCCCAGGAGACGCGTCCGGCGTGCCCAGATGGCGGCAAACTAGAGAACGGGTCAGACAGCTCCAGCTCGAAATTTGAACCAAGGCTCCATGTGCTGGTTATGCAGATTGGATAGTGGTCCTCGCGGCAGAAAAACACGAAGTAATCAGCAAACTCATCGTCAAAGACCACCTCGACTACATCATCCAGCGTGACGGGGGTTGGATAGGCGTCATCGACAGACAAGGGTTCGCCACGCACGGTTGCACTGCGAATCACGCTCGGCAAGTTTGCCGACGCGGCCCCACCTGACGATGGTGCTGATTCGTGCTGAACTTGGTCTGATTGCTCCGGCGATTGATCGCCGTCTGGCTCGGCTGGAATTGTCGGGATGTCTGCAGGCGTCTCGACGGGGGTTGCGGCTGGAGTTTCGATGACAGAGGCATCAGCGCCGCCGTTCTCATCATCATCACCACAGCCGACGAGGGCCATCATGCCAACCATCGCCAAAGCGATGCCTACCGCAAAACGCTGCTTCTTCATGTGTGTTGCCTTCCTTCACCGACATGCACATCGGAGTTGAGTTGCTTGGAACTGTCTTCATCCCTTACAACGCTCGGGGTGGCAAAAACGTTGGGGTCAAATCCAACCGATCACGTTTCTCCAGCGCAGATCACGCGTTATCCGCGCGGAAGGTTTCGGCCAGGGCTTGCAAGCGGGCACAGTAGGCCGACCAGCCGCTCTCGGGTTCCCACATCAGGTCGGCGGTTGGCCGCCAGCCCGCCATGTCATCAATGGTCTCCCGCAGAATATCTACGTGGCCCGCGTGCCGGTGCATTTCGGCGATCAGGTGGACGAGAATCTGCCCGAGCGTCACGTCCGCCTTCGATGGCTCCCACCACATAACATGTCCAGGAGCCTCTAGGTCCAGCGCCTCGATGGTGGCGTCGGCGTGCGCCGATCCCCGTCGGAAAAAGTCGATGATGAACTCGCACGACTGATCCGCCGTGGCAAACATGTCGGCGTTCGGCTCGACATCAAAACCCATCCACGGCGCCTCGATGTCACTCGGACGTCCAAAACAGTCGCTCAGATAGCCAAGCTCCACCGAGGCCGCGTGCTTAATGATGCCCAACACGTTTGAGCCAGATGCGGTCAGCGGCCGCCGAGCGTCGTATTCGCTTAGACCCGCAAGCTTCCACAGCAACGCCTGCCGCGCCTCTCGAAGATAGTTGTGCAGGTGGGTCTTCAAGTCACTCATGCGGTGAGCCTAGTCACAACCCGGAAGACAACGCCATCTATTTGGCGGTTACGGGCACAAAACGGGCACATCCGGGCGGATTTCAGCGGCGATGCGTTCGGCGATCTCGGCGGTGGTGTCATGCATGGACGAGGCGATGACGGCGGTGTTCATAGCCATTAGGACACGTCCACCGGCAGGTCGCGCTAGGGTTAGCCTATGAGTTCTCGCGATGATGCACCATCGCTCGGCCAGCTTGTCGAGCAACTTTCCGAGCAGACCTCCGAGCTTGTGCGCGCCGAGGTCGCGCTTGCCAAAAAGCAGTTTGCCGATAAGGTCAAGGATTCCGGCATCGGCATCGGGCTGCTCTGTGGTGCGGGCGTGTTCGCGTTCTACCTGACGTTCGTGCTGATCCTGGCCGCCATTTGGGGTCTCGGCAATGTTGTTCCCCTGTGGGCATCGGCGCTGATTGTCGCCGGAGTGACGCTCATCAGCATCGTCGCGTTGGTGATCGGTGGCGTCGCCTTGCTAAAGCGCGCCTCGGCCCGACCCGCCGCAACCGCCAGCATGAAGGAGTCGATCGCCACCGTGCGCGGTAGCTTCTTGCTGAAAAACCGCAAGAGCGACGATGCAGCCGAGGGCGTAGCTTCGACCGGTTCTGCCGACGCCGATTCTAAGGAGGATCAATCGTGACCGAGAAGACCAACCCGCAGGCCGAGGTACAGCGGTTGCGTGCCGAACTCGCCGCCACGGTCGATCAACTCTCCGAGCGCATCTCGCCGTCGTACCAGATGGATCGCGCCAAGGCGACCGCCACCAGAACGGCCCAGGATGTTCGCACACTCGTCACCGGCGGCGGCCTGCCTAAAGACGATCCGGCGCGGGCGCGCAACGTAAAGGTTGCGCTGGGCACCGCCGGAGCCGTCGTCGCCCTGATCGCCCTTCAGATCATCAAGGGCACCCGTCACTAACGGCTATTGCTTCTCGGCGTCATCGACGCCACCGTTGGCACGCAGCAGCTCTTTGACCTCGGACTCCCGATAGCGACGATGGCCACCGAGGGTTCGCACACATGTCAACTTGCCCGCCGCAGCCCAGCGCGTCACTGTTTTGGGGTCCACGCGAAACAAGGCCGCCACCTCGGCGGGGGTCAACAACGTCTTGGACTCACCGGAAATAATCATGCTTCCACCCCTAACAGGTTGGGCGGGTTCGCCCCGAACGGCGCTCGGGATGACACTTGAACTCGCCTGTTAATTGTCGCCTTTATCCGATTTCTTG
>WQZL01000083.1 GCA_009780755.1 Promicromonosporaceae bacterium
GGTGACGTTGAAAAAGCCGGGCAGGCTAACAGAGGTGCGCAAGCAGCGCCCGTCCGTGTGGGTGAGGGTAAATGCGGAGCCGGTATCGTGCGGGGTCACATCGGTGACGATCCAATCGGCAACCGGCGCGTTTGGCAGGGAGGAGATGGTGGTTGTTGGCACCTCGCGCTGCCTGGTATCGACGGCGAGCCGCTGCCCCCACTCGTCGTCCACTACCACTACGGCCTGGCGGGAACGCTCGGTGAATAGCCCGGCCTTGGCCTGGTAGTAGTTCTCCATCGTGCCGTGAAAATCTAGGTGATCTTGGGTCAGGTTGGTGAATCCGCTCACGTCGTAGCAGATGCCGTTTACTCGCCCAAGCGCCAGGGAGTGTGAGGAAACCTCCATCGCCAGGGAGGTCACCCCATCCTCGGCCATCGCGGCCAGCAAAGCTTGCAGGTCGGCAGCCTCGGGAGTGGTCAGCTTCGAGGGCAGCACGCGACCCGCCGAGCGCATCTCAACGGTGCCGATCAGCCCGGTGGTGCGGCCCAGCGCTCGGGCGATGGCATCCAGCAGGTAGGTAACGGTGGTCTTGCCGTTGGTACCGGTCATCCCAAAGGTGGTCATGTTTTTGGCTGGGTCGCCGTACACGCGTGCCGCAATGAGGCCAACCGCCGCCCGTGGGTTGGGAACTACCATCACCGGTTTTTCAAGGTCTGCGTGTATCAACTGGAACAGCCCTGCCTCATCAGTCAACACGGCGGCGGCCCCGCGAGCGATGGCATCGGCGGCGAACTGTGCCCCATGAACCGTGGCGCCAGGTAGCGCCGCAAAAAGCGCGCCCGGCTTGACCTGTCGATTGTCTGAAACCACCGCAGTAACCTGCGGGTTATCGACACCGCCTAGATAATGGAGTTCAGCGTCGACGGCCAACCCAAGGTCGCGGAACGACATTCCCTCGTTACTGGCAGGCGTAATCCGTCCAGGCATTGCTTCCACAGGCGGAACCATAGCCGCATCCGGGGTACTCATGCGGTACCTCGCCGCAGGTGCGCGGGGGTGGGCCGCGTTCGTTCCGCGGCGCGCAGCCTTACGGACGCCGAACGAGGGTTCTTGGTTAGCTCGATCTCGTCGGCCTTTTCGGCGCCGCGAGTAAGTGCGATCAGGTAGGGCTTATGGGTTTCAGGTTCGATGGGCAGGCCGGATGGGGCGCTTGATTGGGTGCCTCGTTGAATAGTCCGCTTGACGATGCGGTCTTCGAGCGATTGGTAGGACTCGACCACGATGCGCCCCCCCACACTCAAGCATTCGATGGCGGCAGGCACGGCCCGCTCTAGCGCGCCCAGCTCGTCGTTCACCTCAATGCGGAGGGCCTGGAAGGTGCGTTTGGCCGGGTTGCCGCCCTCTTTGCGGGTGGCCGCCGGAATGCAGGCCCGCACCAGGTCTACGAGTTCGGCCGTGCGTGCCCAGGGCCGTTCGACTCGGCGACGGACGATGGAGCGGGCGATCTTGGCGGCAAAGCGCTCTTCCCCGTACTCGCGCAGAATACGGGTCAGTTCGCGCTCCTCGTAAGTGTTCAACACGTCGGCTGCCGTTTGGCCCGATGTTTGATTCATCCGCATGTCGAGCGGGGCATCGTGCGCGTAGGCAAAGCCACGCTCGGTCTCGTCGAGTTGTAGGGAACTTACCCCCAAATCCATAAGCACCCCTTGCACCAGGCCGCCCGCGTTGTGTTCCCGCACAACGTCCCCGATTTCGTCGTACACGGCCGGTACCGGAACGAACCGCCCCTCAAATCGCGCTAGCCGCTCCGAGGCCAGTCGCAACGCCTGGGGGTCGCGGTCAATGCCGATCACAACGGCGGTTGGCACCTGCTCCAGCACGCCCTCCGCGTGGCCACCCAGGCCAAGGGTGCAGTCAACCAATACGGAACCGGGCGTCGCTAGCGCCGGGGCCAGCAGCTCAACACACCGCTGCAACAGCACCGGCAGATGCCGCCCCGCAGCCCCCTCCTGCTCCATCCGTCCCCCTATATATGTGGGCAGCGTGCCCTCCCGGCAACCCTGGTCTCCCACCGCGCCCTCTGAGACCGGGGAAGTGGTCGCAGAAAACTCGCGGGGAGAGGCCAGAACTGCCGGGCCTCGCCGTTATTTAGTTGTCCGGTCCCCCGCGTTAAAACGCCAGGCCCGGGAAGATTTCTTCGGCCGTCTCGGAGTAGGCGGCCTCGTGGCTGCCCAGGTAGGTTTCCCAGGCGGCCAGATCCCAAATTTCGACGCGGGTGCCCGCGCCGATCACGGCGACCTCTCGGTCCAACCCGGCGTAGGCGCGCAGCACGGACGGGATCGAGATGCGCCCCTGCTTATCCGGCACCTCGTCGCTCGCCCCCGAGAGCATCAGGCGCAAGTAGTCGCGAGCCGCCCGGTTGGTGACCGGAGCCTGCCGCATCTGCTCGTATATGCGCGAGAACTCGTCCATCGGCATCAGGAACAGGCAACGCTCCTGGCCGCGCGTCATCACCAGGCCGGACGCCAGCCGGGGCCGAAACTTCGCCGGAAGGATCAACCGCCCCTTGTCGTCCAGTTTCGGGGTGTAAGTGCCCAGCAGCAGGCCGCCGCCGATGATCTCCGCGCCGACCAAGCCCACTCACCTCCCCAGGGTGTCCGAAAGGCCCTGCTGGCCTCCCTTTTACTCCACTGTACTCCATATTCCTCCACTTTTATGCAAATCGAGTCGTTTTTTGCCGCTTGGCTCGCCTACGGACAGCCAAATGGTTCATCTAAAGCCGCGTTTCGGGGGAAACTGGTACCCATGCATGAGTTGGTTGACGTTACGAACAACATCCGCCGAGCCATCGAATCGGTGGTCTCTGGTCGCGATCAGCTGGCCTGGCTCACCGTCGTGGTGCTGCTCGCCGAGGGACACCTACTGATCGAGGACGTGCCCGGCGTTGGAAAAACCACGCTCGCCAAGGCACTCGCCCGATCAATCGACTGCCAGGTGGGGCGCATTCAATTCACCCCCGACCTGCTGCCGAGCGATCTGACCGGCGTCAACATCTTCCGCACCGCCACCCACACCTTCGAGTTCCGCCCCGGCCCGGTGTTCAACAACGTGGTGATCGGCGATGAAATCAACCGTGCCTCGCCCAAGACGCAGGCCGCGCTGCTGGAATGCATGGAGGAGGGGCAGGTCACCATCGATGGCGCCACACATGCCCTCCCCCGTCCTTTCCTGGTGGTGGCCACGCAGAACCCCATCGAAATGGAGGGCACCTACCCGCTGCCCGAGGCGCAGCGCGACCGATTCATGGCCCGGCTAACCGTCGGCTACCCGGACAACGTGGCCGAGCTGGGGATGCTCGACCGGCAGGAGGCGATCTCGCCACTGGCTCACCTCTCCCCGGTCACCGATGCCGCGACGATCACCCGGCTATCTGCGGCGGTGCGGCAGATTCACGCCGCCCCTGCCGTTAAGCAATACGTACTCAACCTGGTGACGGCCACTCGCAGTCATCCATCGTTGCGTCTCGGCGGCTCCCCTCGTGCCTCCCTGCAATTACTCAAAGCGGCCAAGGCAAGCGCGGCGATGGCCGGACGAAACTATGTGCTGCCAGACGATGTGCAGGCCCTTGCCGTACCGGTGATTGCGCACCGCCTGATCCTGAATACCGAGGCCCGGCTGGCCGGTACCTCAACCATTGATGTAATGACGCAGATCGTTTCCCGTACCGCCGTACCCGCTCCCGTCGGCCAACGTTGACGTGATCTCCGCCCTCCGTCGCCTGACCCGAGTCCGGCCCACGCTTCGTGGCGCCGGGCTGCTCGGCGTCGGTGGAGCGCTGCTCATTTTCGGCCTCGTTGGCGGGCTGCCGGATATCGTCGGGCTGGCCACCGCCACGCTTGCGATCTGCGTTGTCGCCTGGTTGTCGCAGGGTTTAAGCAGGCTCAACAAGGGGCGTGGCGCCTTGAGCGTTTCCCGCGCGGTACTCCCGATGCCGGTGGTGCGCGGGGAACATGCCCAGGTAAACCTGACGGTGACACCAACTCGCCCAACAGCCACCGCCTACGAGCGGCTCAGCCGCCTTCACCTCTCAGAACAGACCGCTCCCGAACTCGTAGGTGAGACCGGGCTGCGAGCCGGTGTCCGGGCGCTACCCGACCGAATCGAGGTGGGCTACGCCCTAGCACCCCTGCGTCGAGGCCGCTGGGAACTTGGCCCCCTGCTGGCCACCCGACAAGACGCCTTCGGCCTGGCCCGCATCACTGCTCCCCTTGGCTCCACCAACCTGGTGCCGGTGTGGCCTCGCACCGCCGAGTTGTCGGCGCGGGTTGGTCTGCTCGGCGAGTTGGAGGCTAGCGGTGCCGGGATGCGTATGCCTTCCGCCGATGATGTGGTGTTGCGCGATTATGTGCCCGGCGATGATCCGCGGCGTGTTCACTGGCCTACCGCCGCCCGGCAGTCGCGGCTCATGGTGCGCGCCGATGAGGGCGCCGGAATGCGCCCGGTAACGGTGCTGCTAGACCTGGGGCTGCTGGTACCCCCCGGTGAGTCCGAATCCATCTGCGGACTCACCCCCGATGATGGGGAGTGGGCCGTCGAGTTGGCCGCCTCCATTGCCTGCGCCGTTCAAAAAACGGGCCACCCAACGCGGCTAGTGGCCACACAGCTGACCGGGTTAAGCGACGGCGCCGGGTTCGTCTCCGGAGCGGAGGCCGGGCGGGCGACGCTATTGGATGAGACCGTTGACCTGGTAGGACATCGCACCGATACCGGTGCGAATACCGCGATGGCCGCCACCACGCTGGCCCTGCGACAGCGGCACAGCCCCGGCGAGGTGTTCGTGGCGATCCTACGGCCCCAATCCGGCGCGGCGCTGCGCGAGCTGACCGCGCTCGGCACCGAGGCTGGCGCCTGCTGGGGCTTGCTGGTTGATACCCGTCGAGGCCGCAATACCGGTCAGGCGGTAGATACCCTGCGTTCGGCTGGTTGGCGCCTGACTCGCACCGCGCCACGCACCCCGATGCAGCATGTCTGGACCGCGCTGCTGGAGGGTGCCGCATGATCTCTGGCGCTACTCCCACCCTGCGGCTCGCGCTTGCCTGCCTTCTAGTCTCAGCCGCCGTGATCGCCTCCATGCTGGGCATGACGGTGCTGGTGGAGCCGCCCTGGACATCCACCGGCGTTGCCGGAATATTGGCGGTAACGGCAGCGCTGCTGCTGACGCGGCTGGCGATTGGTGGACGGCGCGCCCGGGTGGCAGCCGCGGCACGGGCGAACCCGGCTATCCAGGCCAAGCGCGGCGATGATGGCGGACGCGGTGCGGCGCTGCCGACATTGATTGGTCTGCTGGTGGGCGCCTGGTTCCTGTTGGCCCACTACGGGATCGACTTCATCGGTGCCGATGAACAAGCCGCGCAGTGGCTTCCCACTATCGAGTCTGTCGATAATCTGGTTTACCTACTTGGCCAGACTAGGGAACTCATCTTCGCCTCCCCGGCGCCGCTGCCTGGCGCCCCGCCGTTGGCGGTGATCCTGATCGGCGGGGCCATGTTGGTGCTGCTGGTGGCCGATATGTTTGCGGTGGCGCTTCGGCGTCCACTGATTGGTGGTTTCCTGGTGATCGCGCTTTGGTTACCCTCCCTCGCTCTGGTTGGGCGGGTGCCGTGGTGGACCTTCGCCGCCACTACGGGCGCCTTGCTGCTCGGGTTAACTCTCGACGGCCCGGTAATCGCGCGTCGGGCCTTGCGCGACCGTCGGGTAGCGCAGCAGGTGCGCCGCGCCGGGCGCCTGCGGACAACCCGCACCCTGACCACCGTTGCCGCCGTTACCGTCATCGCGTTATTCGCCTCTGCGGCCACCGGAGGTTTGCCGACGGCCTTCACCCAGTGGGCCAGAATCTTCCGAAGCCAAAGCCACAACTGGCGGATGTCCGATCATGTGGATGTACGAGATTCCCTTCGTGAACGCTCCAATGAGGTCGTCTTTAGTTATCGGGTCTCTACCGGTCAAAGCCTCGGGCCGCTGCGGTTAGAGGTGCTAACCGAGTTTGATGGCCTGGGCTGGGTGCCAGCCTCCGAGGACGACGGCTCAATGGTGAGGTCGGGCCAGGTGCTGGAAAGCGGTGGCTGGCTAAATGCGAATGTCTGGGCGCCAAGAGCAAACCCGGTGCACATTGATCTCACTGTGGGCACGTTGGCAGAGACGCGGATGCCGCTCCCCCTTGATCCGCGCAGCATAACTGCGGGGAGCCTCTGGTGGTGGGATCCGCAGACGGATACGGTGCACGGCAACACGGTCACCACCGTGGGAGATCAGTTCAGCTTTGAGGTTCATCCGCGGAATTTGAACGCCGACGTGTTGCGGGCGACTCCCTCCGGCGCATACATGGTTGATGCAAGATACCGGACGGTTCCGGTCACCAGCTACGAAGCATCGATCCGTCAGCGGGCGGCGATGGTGGCAGGCGATGCGACCAACGACTTCGACCGGGCGCTGGCCTTACAGAGCTACCTGCGCTCGCCTCTGTTCAGCTACGACTACGAGGTGCCGGACGGGCTGACCGGCGATCCGGTGTGGGATTTCCTGGTGCAGCGGCAGGGCTTTTGCATCCAGTTCGCCACCGCGATGGTAATCATGGCACGTACCTTGGGCATCCCGGCGCGGATGGTACTCGGGTTCCTGCCGGGCACACTGACCGCCGATGGTATCTGGCGGGTGACTGGGATGGATGCGCATGCCTGGCCGGAGATTTACTTCCCCGGCAGCGGATGGGTGCGGTTCGAGCCGACTCCGGCCCAGCAAACCGGCGCCCCGCCCGCCTATGCCGACCCGTCGCTGGTTGGTCGGGAGCCAGGTGAACCACCCCCGCCTCCCGTAGACGACATTCCAAACCCGGATGATATTCCCGAACCTCGTCCGCCCCAGGAGACCACGCCACCGACCCAGCCACCGACCTTAACCCCGCCAACCGAGGCCAGCGGCGGCGGCATTCCAACATGGGCCTGGCTAGCTGGTGGCGGCCTGCTGGGGTTGGCCCTGCTGGGCGCAGTGCTGATCTGGCTGCGCCGTCGAACCCCGGAGCCGTCCAGTGCTGAGGATGCCTGGGGATTGGTCGTGACCGCACTCGTGAAGGCTGGCATCAGCTTACCTCCCGATAGCACCCCGCGTCGCGCCCCAGCCGAGATCGCTGCCGCCTGGCGGGCCAGTTCGGGCGAGCCATTCCCGGAAGCATTGGCCGCTCCCATCGCCACCTTGGCCACCGCCGTCGAGGCCGAACGCTACGCCCCCACTGCCCCTCCCCTCACCCCCCGTGACCTAACGGCCCTCACTCACACCGCAATCTCCACAATCAGGTCAGCCTTAAGTTAAGTAACCTTTGAGGTTAGTAACCGTAGAGGTCACAACAACTTGCCACCGGTCCCGGTAAGCACTCACAACGACAAGTCTGCCCCGGGGCTGGGGTACCAGGTTCATCCAGGTGGCGGTTGACCGCCCACCAGCCCAGGTGGTTTCGGCAAGCTCAACCACCGAGGTGTGTTCAATCTGCGTCGTGGTCGTGGTAATCGCGGGCGATGGAGGGGAGGCGTCCGTCTATGCCTTCGGCGTAGGGCACGTCTCTGGGGCCGCTTGTCGGGGCGTACTCATCGTCAAGAGCATCAGAGGTGTAGTCCCCGCGGAGCAGAGCCAGCGTGGCGGGCAGGTCGTCGGGCTGTACCAACACTTCCCGCGCCTTGGAACCCTCGGAGGGGCCAACAATTTCGCGACTCTCCAACAAGTCCATTAAGCGTCCGGCCTTGGCGAAGCCAACCCGCAGCTTGCGTTGCAGCATCGAGGTCGAGCCGAACTGTGTGGTTACCACCAACTCGGCGGCCTGGAGCAGCACGTCGAGATCGTCACCAATGTCGTCATCGATCTGCCGGGAGGCCGCCGCCGGGGCGGACACATCCTCGCGATACACCGGCTTCTCCTGCGCCCTGACGTGTTCAACCACCTGGTGAACCTCGCTCTCGGCAACCCAGGCACCCTGCACGCGCATCGGTTTGGCCGCGCCCATCGGCAAGAACAGCGCATCGCCCTGGCCGACAAGCTTCTCGGCGCCGGGCATGTCGAGTACCACACGGGAATCTGCCAGCGATGAGGTGGCAAACGCCAGCCGCGAGGGAATGTTGGCCTTAATCAACCCGGTCACCACATCCACGGAGGGCCGCTGGGTGGCCACTACCAGGTGAATACCGGCGGCGCGAGCCAGCTGCGTGATGCGCTGGATCGACGCTTCCACGTCACGAGGGGCCACCATCATCAGGTCAGCCAGCTCGTCGATCACCACCAGCAGGTACGGGTAGGTGGCAATCTTCCGCTCCGAGCCGGGCAGCGGCTTAACCTTGCCCGCCCGCACTGCCGCATTGAAATCGTCGATGTGCTTAAACCCGAACACCGAGAGGTCGTCATAGCGGGCATCCATCTCCCGCACCACCCACTCCAGGGCCTCGGCGGCCTTCTTCGGGTTGGTGATGATCGGCGTGATTAGGTGAGGGATGCCCTCATATGTGGTCAGCTCCACGCGCTTGGGGTCCACCAGAATCATCCGCACCTCTGAGGGGGTGGCGCGCATCATGATCGAGGTAATCATCGAGTTGATAAATGACGACTTACCCGAACCGGTGGCTCCCGCCACCAGGATGTGTGGCATCTTCGCCAGGTTCGCCACCACAAATCCGCCCTCGACATCCTTGCCGATGCCGGTGACCAGCGGATGCTCGGTGGCCTTCGCCACTGAGGAGCGCAACACATCGCCAAGCACCACAATTTCGCGGTCGGTGTTCGGAATCTCAATGCCGATGGCCGACTTACCGGGGATGGGTGACAAGATGCGCACATCGGAGCTGGCCACGGCGTAGGCAATGTTGGGTTCGAGGCGAGTGACATCCTGCACCTTGGTGCCGATGCCCACCTCCACCTCGTAGCGGGTGACGGTGGGGCCGCGGGTGAAATCGGTCACCCTGGCATCCACACCGAACTGCTCAAAGACGTTGGTCAGCGACTCAACTACGCGGTCGTTCGCCACCGAGTGCGCCTTGTGCGGCGCCCCCTTAACCAACAGGTCGTTTTCTGGCAGCACGTAAACCGTGTCGCCCTCGAAGGTGGGCTGTACGGGCTTGCCCGATGGCGGAGGTGGCGGCGGTGAGGCGGCGACCTTGGCGCGGTTTGCGTCTAGGTCGAAGGGGTCATGCGCGTCGAGCTGCGCGGCAGGCTCTATCCCGCCTGTTCGAGCGTCGGCGTCTGCCCCCCATGCTTCGATGGCCCTCATCGGCGGGAACTGCGTGGTCGCAGGCGTGCCAGCAACCGCGGACCCTGGCCGCCCGGTGCGCACGGTTGGCCGAGCCGGGGCGGCCTCCTCCACCATCGCGGCCTGGGCAAACGCCTCATCCCCGACGCGAGAGTCCACCTCGGCTGCCTCGCTCTTCGCAGCCTTACGCTGGGCGCGCTTCTGCGCGCGGGTAAGCCTGGTGCCGGAGGCTGGCGCATCGGTGCCGTCGTGGGCGCTGACCCCCTCGGCTAATTGCAGTGGGCCGTGGTAGTCGTTCCCTTCATCGTCACGGTTGACGATTGGCGGCTTGCCGGTGAGGCGACGGTAGCCGTTGCGAACCCGCCCCGGCACCCGACGGAGCGGAGTCGCGGTGATGATTAGCACGGCGAAGAAGCCAAGAATCAGCAGCAGGGGGATGGCCGCCCAAGCGGTTACCGCCCAGACCAGCGGCCACGAGATGAGGAAGCCGACCACCCCGCCGGCGGCTTGCATCGTCTCGAACTCCTCGCCGAAACCGGGCACGCCTCTAAAGATCGAGATCAGCGCGCAGATTGCGACGGTTAGCAGCGCTAACCCGATGGCGACGCGCGAGTTCGAGTCGAGCCGTTCGGGATGCCGAGCCACGCGGATGCCGAGCCAAAACAGCAGCACGGGTACGGCCCAACCCACCAGCCCCACCATCCCGGTGGCCACAAACTCGACCGCGTGGCCGAACCAACCGTCCAAGGGGAACCACACCCCGGCGGCGACCACGATGGCGGCGGCGATCAACAGGAACGCGATGCCGTCGCGGCGATGCTCTGGCCGAAGATCCTTGGCGCCGTTAGTGATCTTACGGGTGGCGATACCGACGCCGCCCGCGATACCCATTGCCAAACCGCGCAAGGCTCTAAGCGGCCAGGGGCGTCGTTTCGGTTCGGCGTCGGCAGGCGGGGCGGCCTTGCCAGAGGCGGGCTTGCCGGGTGCGGGCTTCTTGACCGCGGGTTTTGCCGTCCGTCCCCTTACCGTCGAGGTTGAACTTTCGTCCACGGCGGGCTGCGGCTCGGTTTTGGCGACCTTGGCGCGGCTGGCTGCGGGCGGACGAGGTTTGGTCTGCGTTGCCATAGTGAAA
>WQZL01000084.1 GCA_009780755.1 Promicromonosporaceae bacterium
ACAGGATCATTAGACTTCATACCCCAACACTCAACCACCCCCAGAACTGTCAGAACCAAACCCCACCAAACCGTCAGCGATGTCCTGATACACAACCGTCAGGGAAGTCCTGATACATGACACGCAGAATTTTCCTTCCTTGCCTCGTTCACCATCGCCGCTTTACTCGTGTCATCGGCCCCCGCTGTGGCGGCCATTCCAGACGGCGAGGGGGTAATCGGTATCACGCCAGCGTCAAATACTGCCGAGATCACCGGGCGGATGCTCCTGAACGGAGTACCGACGTCGGGAGTGTTAGTTCAACCGTGGTGCGAGCAAGATGGCGGTTGGGTGAGCAAGTCGTCGGTGCATCCCAGCGACACCGGACACTTCACGGCAAACCTGTGGCAAAACTACATGTGGCAGAACCTCACCTGCCGTCTGCAAGTTCTGGGCGGCCCCTGGGGCACAGGCGCTCATGGCAACGGCCCCATCGGGCACGTACGACCCGATGGCACGATCTCCCGCAATCTTGCAGATGCCGCTCGATTCACCCTCACCACTGCCGGACACAATGTCGGTGACATCCTGGTAACGGGTGGTATTTCGTACAGAGATGGCGGCACGCTCACGGTTAACGTTACCGATTCAACCGGCGCCCCCGTGGCTGCCACAATCCAAGTTGCGTCGGCCGGAGTAGCGCCAGCTGACTGGGCTGATATAGCGCACCACAACCACATAGCGGGCGATGTCGAGACGGACAGGTCAACGGCCACCTTTAAAGGCTTACTCGGCGAATTCAATGTCTTGGTCAGGGTTGGTGACGGCTACGCCCCTGGCTTAGTCACTGCTGAAGGTACGTTGACGCCATTGATGGCCAGCGCCGAGGTTTTCACTGTGAACCCTGGCGACACCACCTATGTAAACGTGCAGTTGGTTCGGGCAACCACCTTTCTCTCGGGAACGGTTACCCTCAACGACGAGCCAGTCGACAGGGCAGGCGTCTTCCTCTTTGACCAAAACGGCTTCGGTTCGATTACTCGGATGAGCAGCATGGCGAGTGGCCGTTTCCGCATTCCAGTACATCCCGGCTCTGATTTCCAGATTGCCGTAACTGCTCGGGATCATGGAAGCATAAGGGGGGTTCTGGTTGATGACTGTTCCATAATTCGCACACCCGCGAACGTTGATGTCAACTGGAACAACCTGCCTGAGTGGAACGCCTGGGTTGCCGCTAATCCCGGACGGGAGTTCCGGGTCGGCGCCACCGGCCTCGACGGAGTTGAGATCAACCTATCCCCCGGCGGTGGATGCGGAAGTTCGCTGGCCATAGCCACATTCCGTGACGTGCCCGAAGGCACCACGTTCTTCCACGAAATTGAGTGGTTGGCTTCTACCGGTATCACCACCGGCTGGGACATGGGCACCCACCGAGAATTCCGCCCCACCGCCAATATCGAACGTCAGGCAATGGCCGCATTCCTACATCGATCGCGGGGCACAACACAATACGGCTGGTTCACCGCACCCGGTGTGCCAACGTTTACGGACAAGCCGGTGACGGGCGACTTCTTCCGGAATGTTGAGTGGTTGGCGTATACCGGCATCACCACCGGCTGGGACATGGGCACCCACCAAGAATTCCGCCCCACCGCCAATATCGAGCGCCAGGCAATGGCCGCATTCCTCTACCGTAGCCGTCCCAACGATGGATCGCCGACCTTTACCCCGCCCTCCACCGCTACATTCCGTGACGTACCCGTAGGCGCCGCGTTCTTCCGCGAAATCGAGTGGTTGGCCTCTACCGGTATCACCACCGGCTGGGACATGGGCACCCACCGAGAATTCCGCCCCACCGCCAACGTCGAGCGTCAGGCAATGGCCGCATTCCTCTACCGAGCCGTAATCGGCCAGCACATCGCCGGTATTGGGTGGTAGCGCCACCTTTCCGCACAACAGCGAAGGGCACGGTTGATGCAACCGTGCCCTTCGCTGTTGGATAACCTTCCTGCTTGACCCACTCACGAAGTAAATGCTGTTGCCTGCGGTTGCGGCGAGTGGTGGGTGGTGGTTTCGACAGGCTCGACCACCGGGCTATGCCTACGGCCGGTTGAGGTTTGTGTCGCTTAGGTGGCTGTTGTTGAAGGCGCGGGATAAGAACGCGGCCATAGCCTGTCGTTCTACCGGCCAGCCATTCCACGTGACGGAAGAACGGCCCGTCGGTCGGCTTGTCTCTGAATACCTGACCTCCCTTATTACTGTCAAATCAAGCTCCACCCTACTCTCCCTACGGGGGATACGGATCGGCAGTTTAGTGTCGATTCGGCAGTTTAAAGTGCCGAATCGACATGAAACTGCCGACCTGTGCAAATTTCCCCGGGGTTTGACCGGCTCGACCACCGGGGAGGGACGCTCAACCGTCGGCTGAGGAGTGCAGCCTCGGGGTGGGGGGTCGTGCATTGAGCGACAGTCGTGGCGGCGTCTCACTACCTGCCTTACCGTGAAAGCAGGCATACCGGTAACTTGCGTAGGGGGTCATGATGGGCTGGGTTCAGAACCAACAGGCACGGCACAAGGCTGCCCCGGAAACCGCAGCGAAGGCGACGTTCTTCTCCGGCCGGTTCTACATCGCGTTCAACGATGCCACCGAGGAGCTGACCATCGACTCTAGCAACGTGAACGGAAAGATGGACTGGAGCGTTAAGTCCAACCGCCGCACCTTCCCCTACTCGGCTATCGAGGACTACCAGATGTACGCCAAGTTCGATGAGAAGACCTCCCAGGGCGCCATCGGAGCCGCTGTTGGCAGCCTGATCGCCGGGCCAACAGGCATGGTCATTGGCGGCCTGGCCAGACGCGGGGTAGACAAGTCGAAGCTGAGGTCAGCCGGAGTCAAGATTCGGATCGCGGGCGATGTTTACGACATCCAAACCATGCTGCACGCCAAGTCCGAGAAATACGCCATCGACGCAACCCTCGCCAAGACGCAACGCATAGCAGAACGCCTTGAAGCCATCTGCGGCACTCCCGAGGTGGCGAAGCTTGCCGCCCTGCTCGCGCAGGGCGCGCTAACTCAGGAAGAGTTTGATGCAGCGAAGGCTAAGGCGCTTGGTCTGTAGCGCATGACGACCTAGCGGCGGGCTAGGTCGGCGGCGCCGATTATGCCGGCGTCGTTGCCCTGCTCGGCCAGCTCGATGCGGGCGACGGGGCGGTGGCCAAGGGCCGAGAGCTGCGACTCGTAACCCTTGCGGGCCGGGAGCAGCAGCAGATCGCCCGCCGCGCACACGCCCCCGCCAATCACGATGATCTCCGGGTCGAGCAGCGCGGCCACGGAGGCGGCGCCCTCCCCGATCCAGCGACCAAGCGTGGCGATAAGCTCAACGGCAAGCGAATCGCCCTCCGCCGCCGCCTTGGTAACATGCGGCCCCTCGATGCCCTGCGACGTGCCGCCCAATTCCAACAGCCGAGCTGAGCGATGCGGCAAGGCCACCACGGCAGCCCGCGCCTCGCGCACCAGCGCGCTGCCCGAAGCGTATTGCTCCCAACAGCCGCTGTGGCCGCAACCACAACTGTGACCATCGGGCACCACTCGCATGTGGCCCACCTCAGCGGCCACACCCCAGCGTCCGCGCACCAGCTCGCGGCCAACGATCACCGCACCGCCAAGCCCCGTACCGATGGTAAGCATCAGCATGTCGGTGGCGTCCCGGCCCGCACCAAAGCGGAACTCGGCCCATCCGGCGGCGTTGGCGTCGTTCTCGACCACCACGGGCACGTCAAGTTCCAGCAAGGCAGAGACGTTCTTGGCCAGCGGGTAATCGCGCCAAGCAATGTTCGGAGCGAATGCCATCGTCGCGCGGTCGGCGGAGACAAAACCGCAGGCGGCAAGGCCGATGGCGCCCACCTCGTACTCCCGGCCAAGCTCGTTGCAGGTCTCGGCAATCACCCGGTCGATACCATCGGTGTCATGCGGGTCGGTGTCGCGGCGCACTTGCGCCAAGATGCGGCCGGTCTCATCGACCACACCCATCGCGATCTTGGTACCGCCAACGTCTACACCGATTGCCAGCATAAGAAAAACCCGTCGTCGCAGGAACAGATTGTTGGCCACAGCCTAGTGGCTGCGACCTGCGCAACAAGCTACCTCGCACGGATGGTCGGAATCTAGGCATGTTTGGGTATTGCGTTGCCTAGGCAACAGGCGCAGAATCGTCCGTATGGCTACCTATACGCTGCCCGAACTCGGTTACGACTACGCGGCCTTAGAGCCGCACATCTCTGGCAAGATCATGGAGCTGCATCACTCAAAGCATCATGCGGCCTACGTGATTGGCGCGAACGCGGCGCTCGACGCTTTGTCCGAGGCTCGCGAGGCGGGCAACCTGACCGCCGTGAACCTGCATTCGAAGAACCTCGCGTTCAACCTGGGCGGGCACGTGAACCACACCGCGTTTTGGGCCAATATGTCGCCCGAGGGTGGCGGTGAGCCTGATGGTGAGATCGGCGCGGCCATCACCGAGTTCTTCGGCTCGTTTGCCGCGTTCAAGGCCCACTTTGGCGCTGTAGCGGCGGGGGTACAAGGTTCGGGCTGGGCGGTTCTGGCCTGGGACAGCGTGGGCGAACGGCTCGTGGTGGTGCAACTGTATGACCAGCAGGGCAACCTGGCACTCGGCCTGGTGCCGATTGTGCTGCTCGATTGCTGGGAACACGCCTACTACCTGGACTATCTCAACGTTCGCGCCGATTATGTGGCCGCCTGGTGGAACCTGGTCAACTGGTCCGACGCCGAGGCGCGTCTGGCTCGCGCCCGCGCCCAGACAACCGGCCTCATCGTCCCGTAACTACCGGCTCTTCTTGTGTAATCTTCGGATCAAAGGCAAGGAGTGGACTGTTGACGGGTAGCCGCCGCGATCAGCGTCAGGCGATAGCGCAGACTCGGCGTGCCCGCCTGCGTCATAGCGTGATCTGGTTTGCGACCAGCGCCCTCATGGTTGCGACCGGCGCCAACGCGGGGCGAGCCTCCCTGCCACCCATCGCGGTGGCCAACCTTGGAACACCAACAACGGTTGGCACGCACCACAACTGGCATGCTCCTTCCCCGCCGTTGATAATCCCGCCGGATACCGACACTCGAAGCGTCTCAGCACGTTACGCGCCGCAGATCACCCCCGCAGAACCCGAATTCGGACCGGGCGCGCAGGCGGCACTCGCGCGCATCGCGGCAGGGTACGTGCAATATGCCGACAGTTTTGCCAACGGGCATATTCCGGCCCATGCCTTGTGTGCGCTTTCCTGGGATTCACGCACGCTGTTGCGCTGCGATGGGGCTTTTTGGCTAGAGCTGGCAGTCGAGGCCGGAATGCCTACCGCGCCGATCATCAGCGGGTACCGGTCTTTTGCCATGCAGACCGGCGCCCACGCGGATCGGCCCCATCTCGCGGCTCCCGCCGGGCAAAGCGAACACGGGCGCGGGCGGGCCATTGACATCCAGCCCTCGCAAATCAACTGGATCAATGCCAACCCCGATTTCGGGTGGTACCAGCCCGCGTGGGCACGACCGGGCGGAGCGCGCCCCGAACCGTGGCACTTCGAGTTCCGCTGGCCCGAACATAGCCCGCTAAGCGAGTGGCTGCCCTAAAAATCGGCTGGATCAATATCCGTCATGGTCAGGTTGCCGCCCGGTCGAAGATTCAGCACCACATCCCAGTTGGTGTAGCGATCAAACTGAAAGCTGCCTGAGAGTGCCGCGTATCGGCCATAAGGGCCAAACAGTTCATCCCAGCCGTACCACGCCGGGCCTGTTGCCTGCGTCAGCGTGTACGTGCGCAAGCCCGTGCCGCACAGCGGCGCCTTGAGTGTGATGGAACGGCCCGGTTCCAGCATCACACCGAACACCGGCCCCTCCTCATCGGAGAGCTTGACGAAAGTGAAGTCGCCGCCGACCGGAGTCGAGAGGGTCAGGTCGCCGTAGTTGCCGCGATCTCGGCTCTGCTGGCAATCCACCAAGCGTTCGCCGGTAACAAACCAACGCATCGCTCCATGCTCAGGCATCGGTTGCAAGCCCTCGGTCTTAAGCACGTAGGTAATGTCGGATGTGTCATCGCCGTGGTGGAGCGTGCCGGTTGTCGGCAGCTTGGTGGCCACCGCGGATTCCGTGGCGGCAGGCTCGGCCGCGCCTTCTAGTACGACGCTACAGCCCCCCAGGGCGAGTACACACGCCGCACCAAGGCTTACCACCAGACGGGTTCTCATTGCACTACCTCCCCCTTGGGCACCGTTTCGTCGATCCTAGAAAGGGATGGCGCATCTTTGCCGGGCTGGCGCTTGGTGATCGACAAAGGATGGTCGCACGAAGTGTGGCATCATCTGCGGATGGAACCCTTTGCCCTGACCGGGGAGCGGGTAAGGCTGGCCGTGCCCACTCTCGCCGATGCCGATGTGCTGACTGCCTGCTTGGCCGATTCGTCGGTGTTGCGCTGGATCGGCGCCATGCCCGACCCGTACACCCGTGATGATGCCGTTTACTTCATCGAACAGGTGACCGCTCCTGGCTGGCGAGATGAAACCCAGTTCAACTGGTCGATCCGGGAAAAGCCCGATGGCTGGCGCGGCGACGACCCAGAGCCGCCGGTGTTTGGCGGGGTTGGCCTCACCGGCCTGAGCAGCGGCTCCGCCGAGATCGGTTGGTGGCTCGCCACAGCGGCGCGGGGACGTGGCCTGGCCGCGGAGGCCGCCCGACTCGTTCTCGACTGGGCCTTCGATTCTGAGACTCTCGCCCTCCAGCGGGTGTACTGGCGAGCGGAGGTGGGCAATTGGGCCTCTAGGCGCCTGGCCTGGAACCTTGGCTTCCGCGTGGAGGGCTGCGTGCGCGCCGAGATCGTCAATCGAGGAGAGCGCCGAGACGCTTGGGTGGGCACCTTGCTGCCTGGCGATCCGCGCCAGCCAAACGAACCCTGGCCCGCCAACGCCCCGATGGTTGAGCCGCCCCCGGCGGTTGAGCCTGTCGAAACCACCTGAGTTCATACACCTGCGGGATGACGGCGAGCCGGGGTGACATCAGGCTCGCGGCGGATGCGGCTGGGGCCGGTTGACTCGTAGGCTGTTCCAACCATGACTGATCTGACCTTCGATGAGCGGCGGATGCGGCGGCAGCGGTTCGCCGCCGACGCCATCGGCACCGTGGTGCTTGGTGTGCCTGCGGTGTGGTTCTCCCCCGAGTTCAACGGTGGCGTTAGCGGCATCTCTGCCAGCACCTCGACGGTCATCATCTGGTCGATCCTGCTGGTTGCCCCACTTGCCTGGCGGCGGGCGTGGCCGATGGCCTCGACACTAGCGGTGGCGTTAGCGGCGCTCGGCCATGTGATCGCGGGTATCCCCATTATCCTTCCCGCCGACCTGGCGATCCTGGCGGCCCTCTATTCGATCACCGTCCACGGGCCGGTCTGGGCGCATCGAACTGCGTTATTTGTCTCCTTGACGGGCGCGGGCATCTTGGGTTTTGGTCCGCTGACCAGCCGGGTCAGTGCCGGTGAATCCCTGACCATCGCGCTGTTGGCTGCCGCGCTGGCCCTGGCCGCCTGGGCGCTGGGTCTCGTTCGGCGCTGGCGCGGCGACATGCTGGCCGCCCTGCGGGATCGGGCCGAGCGTTTAGAGACCGAGCGCGACCAGCAGGCGCAAATAGCCACCCAGGCCGAACGCGCCCGCATCGCTCGCGAGATGCACGACATCGTCGCTCACTCTCTGTCCGTGATGATCGTCCAGGCCGATGGTGGCCGATATGCGGGGGCCAGCGATCCGGCGGCAGCCGAGCGGGCGCTAACCGTGATCTCGGAAACCGGACGGGCGGCGTTGGCCGACATGCGGCGGCTGCTCGGGGTGTTGCGCGAGGGGCCGTCTACGTCCAGCGAACCAGCCGTTCCGGGCTTCGCTCCCGCCCCGCTCGTCCCGCAGCAGGGCGCCTCCGACGATGCAGACCTTGGCCAACTCATCGAACAGGCGCGAGCCGATGGTTTGCGCGTTTCCGATGTGCGGGTGGGTGAGCCGCGCCGCCTGCCGCCGGGCGCGGGCCTGACCCTGCACCGGGTGTGTCAGGAGGCGCTGACCAACGTTCGCAAGCATGGCGGGCCGGATGTGTCGGTAACCGTGGTGACCCGGTGGAGTGCAACGGCCATCGAGTTGGAGGTTTCCGATGATGGGCGTGGCGCGGCGGCCTCTGACCGTGCCACGGTAAGCGGGGAAGGTGGATTTGGCCTGCTCGGAATGCGCGAGCGAGCTGCGATGTTCGGTGGCACAGTCACAGCCGGTCCGAAGCCGGGCGGCGGCTGGCGCGTAAGGTTTGTGATGCCCCTGCCCGAGACCCCCAAGGAGATTTAAGTGACCAGGCAAGCCCCCATTCGCGTGGCCCTCGTCGATGACCAGCAGCTCGTTCGCGCGGGCTTCCGCATGGTTATCGACTCCCAACCCGATCTGACCGTTGTAGCTGAGGCGGGCGACGGCGAGGAGGCGCTGCGCGTGCTGGCCCGCGACCAGGCCGACGTGGTGTTGATGGATGTGCGGATGCCGCGCATGGATGGCCTGACCGCGACGGCTCGGCTCATTGAGGCAACTGGCGGCGAGGGGCAGCCTGCCGGGCCACGCGTGGTGGTACTCACCACGTTTGACCTTGATGAGTATGTGTTGACGGCGATCCAGGCCGGAGCGTCGGGCTTCTTGTTGAAGGATGCCCCCCCGGAGGAGCTGCTGGCGGCGATTCGCACCGTTCATCGAGGGGACGCGGTGATCGCACCATCGTCTACGAAGCGGTTGTTGGAGCATTTGGTGACGGTGTTGCCCGCAAGTACCGACGACGAAGCAACAGCCTCTCCTGCGCAGGCGGCGGTGGATTCGCTGACAGAGCGAGAACGCGAGGTGCTGGTGTTGATGGCTCGTGGTCGGTCGAACACGGAGATCGGCCAGGATTTGTTCGTAGCCGAGGCCACGGTCAAAACCCATGTGGGCCGCATTCTGGCCAAACTAAGCGCCCGCGACCGCGTCCAAGCCGTAGTAGTCGCCTACGAAACGGGCCTGGTCAAGCCCGGCGAGTAGCGTTCAAGCGCTGTTTGACGACAGGTTTTGGTGCACTTTGTGTCGCCGGTTACGTTAGTTCCCTGTAGTCTGCTACCGTCTGGCTATGACACATATTTCTACTAATCAGTCAGCGGTGACTTCTCGAACGAGTAGGCTTTCTCGGTCTTTGCAGGGTGACAGGGCGGCTTGCTCGGCGTTTAACACGAATGCTTCTGGCGCTGTGGCTCGTCATGATGGTACGGCTGCTGTTGAGGCTGAGCGTTATGTTGAAGCAGTTGTGCAGACTGTGTTGGCCGCGACACAAATCATTGATGATTTACAGCGGTTTATGGGCACAGCCGCTACGAACGTGTCTCATATTGACAGAAGTTCTCAGATTCACATGGTGCCCCGCTGATGCCCCGGGGATTTAGCGGAGCGCCCGCACGTAGCTATCTTGCCCACGCCGAGGCCGCGCAAGCCGCCGCACACGCAGTGATCGATACCGCTCCTGCCGTGCCAGGGCTTCCTCCGGTAAAGCGTCACCAGTTGCCTTACGCTTCGTCATCGGTTGGATTCACTCCGGGTGGAGCAACCGGTATTAGAACATCCAGAAAGATCGTATTTGATGCCCAAGCCCAAGACTCGCTGAAACGGCAAATAAACGGGTTCGGGGTTAATTCTGTCCGCGCGCTAAAAGCTCGTCTTGATGAAATTGACGCGATAGCAACCACCGACCTACAACTCCCAGCGACCAGCACACAGGTACAGCTAGTCTCTCGGCTGCTGCGGGAGACCCTGGGAACATTTGCTCAAATCATGCAAGGGTTTGAACAAACACTGAGTACAGCCAGCAGAATACTTACTGCCGGCGGCGGCAACGGCAGCGACGCCGGAATCGAATGGAACCAAGGAACAGCCGAAGGAATCCGAGTCGAGACCGAGGCTGTGATGAAGCGTCAAGTTTCTGCGTTGCGGGATCAGGCTGGGTTGATGCGTCAGCAGTCCAGGGTCAGGGGGGATCAAGCTGAGCGTCATCGGCAGAACTCTTCTGATCCAAGCTGGCGGCCGCAGGGAATACCTGTTGGTCAGCCGGTGCCCCCTGCTCGACGGGCAGCAGAAACCGCGTCCTGGACCCGATTGCGCGACGAAGCCTTGGCATTGACAGGT
>WQZL01000085.1 GCA_009780755.1 Promicromonosporaceae bacterium
GAGACCGACCTCGACATCGGCCACTACGAGCGGTTCCTGGACGTGGAACTGCCGCGCTCCTCGAACATCACCACCGGGCAGATCTACTCCTCGGTGATTCAACGCGAGCGACGCGGCGAATACCTGGGTGACACAGTGCAGGTGATCCCGCATATAACCGACGAGATCAAGTCGCGGATGCGCGATCAGGCCAGCGACGATGTGGACATCATCATCACGGAGATTGGCGGCACCGTCGGCGACATCGAATCGCTGCCTTACCTAGAGGCGGCCCGGCAGGTGCGCCACGAGCTTGGCCGCGACAACTGCTTTTTCCTGCACGTCGCGCTGGTGCCGTTCGTTGGCCCGGCGGGTGAGTTGAAAACAAAGCCGACCCAGCACTCGGTGGCCGCCTTGCGGAACATTGGCATCCAGCCCGATGCAATCGTGTTGCGCTCCGACAGGGGTATCCCCGAGCCGATGAAGCGCAAGATCGCACTATTCTGCGATGTCGATGTCGAAGCCGTCATTGATGCCAAGGATGCGCCCAGCATCTATGACATTCCGCGGGTGCTGCACTCCGAAGGCTTGGACGCCTACGTGGTGCGTCGCCTCGGCCTGCCGTTTACCGACGTGGATTGGCAGGGATGGAACGAGGTACTTGCCGCCGTTCACTCCCCAGCTCATGAGGTTGAGGTGGGTCTGGTCGGCAAATACGTCGAGCTGCCCGACGCCTATCTGTCCGTCTCTGAGGCGCTACGCGCCGGGGGTTTCGCCAACAACACACGGGTAAACATCCGCTGGGTTCCGGCCGATGATTGCGCCACCTCGGCGGGCGCGGCGCAGGCCCTGGGCGGCGTAGACGTAGTTCTACTCCCTGGCGGATTTGGCGTTCGCGGCATTGACGGCAAGTTAGGCGCGCTGCGGTGGGCGAGGGAGAATGGCGTGCCAACGCTTGGTATCTGCATCGGCCTACAGGCGATGGTGATCGAATACGCCCGCAACGTGCTGGGACTATCCGACGCCAACTCCACGGAGTTCGCAGCGGACTGCGGCAACCCGGTGGTCGCCACCCTGGCGGGCCAGGAGAGTGCCGTGGCCGGGGAGGGCGACCTGGGTGGAACGATGCGCCTGGGCGGTTATCCGGCCAAACTAGTCGAGGGTTCGCTCGTCGCGCAGGCTTACGGCACCAGGGAAGTCTCCGAACGGCACCGTCACCGCTTCGAGGTGAACAACAACTACCGGGAGCAGTTGACGGCGACTGGCCTGCACATCTCGGGTACCTCCCCGGACGGAAAGCTAGTCGAGTTCATCGAACTTCCCCGCGATGTGCACCCCTATTACGTCGGCACGCAGGCGCACCCCGAGTTCAAGAGTCGGCCCACTAAGGCCCACCCCTTATTCTCCGGCCTGATCGCGGCCGCGCTGGCCCGCCGTACTGTGTAGCTCTATGTCTACATTGCTGCCTATCGACGATGAGGTCGCCCCACGCCCCTCAACCCAACTTGCTAACCCTTTCTGCGGCTGGTTGCTCAACGTAGTGGTCGATGAGGTAGACCTCGGCGACGCGGGCAAGGTTAAGCGCGAATGCATCAAGCACCCCGGCGCGGTTGCCATCCTGGCCTTGGATGACGAGGGCCGCATCGCCTTGGTGAACCAATACCGTCACGCGGTAAAGACGGTGATGTGGGAGATTCCAGCGGGTCTGCTGGATTGCCCAGGCGAAACTCCGCTTGCTACCGCGCAGCGCGAGCTGGCCGAAGAGGCCGACCTGCTGGCCGCCCGCTGGGATGTACTGGTGGACTACCTATCGTCGCCCGGCTTCTGCAACGAGGCCATCCGCATCTTCCTAGCCCGAGACCTGACCCAAGTCCCCGAGGCCGACCGTCACGAGCGCGGCGAAGAAGAGCTAGCTATGCAACTGCGCTGGGTGCCGCTAGAAGATGTTGCCGCCGCCGTTCTGGCCGGTCGCCTCCACAGCCCCTCCCTGGCCATCGCCGCCCTTGCGGCCCTGGCCTCCCGTGCCGCGGAGTGGAACACCCTCCGCCCCGCCGATGCTCACTGGCGCCATCAACCAGGCACCCTCCCATACTGACGGCGCCCGAAGACCGTTGTTGTCGGGGGTAAGAGGTACGGTGCAAGCATGGCTGATGAGTTGGTGCCATGACGGAGGAAGAGCTAGATGAATAACGAAACGAGACTGTTTCGTAAATTTCCCGAAGCTAGTAGGCTAAGGCCCGCGCTGGCGAGAGCGAGGAGAGGAGCAAGCGATGAACATGCCTGATGGCGCCCTGTCGGACGAACCCACGCGGCGCCGCATACTCGAACTCATCACCGCTGAGGGGCCAGTGACCGCCGCCACGCTGGCCCAGACCCTCGGCCTTACCGCCGCCGGGGTGCGGCGTCATCTCGGGCACCTCGAAGAGAGCGGCGCCATCATCGTGCACAGACCTGGCAGTCACAAAGGTGCAACCGGGCGCGGCAGGCCGGCTCGAGCCTTCGTCGTGGCCCCCGGCCGCTCCGGACTACCCACCAACTACCGCGATCTTGCCCTAAACGTCCTGCGCCACCTTCAGGTGGACGGCGGCAAGTCGGCAGTACGAAGGTTTGCCGCCGCCCAGTACGAAGATGTCGTACAGCGCGTCGGCCCCACGCTTACCGCCAGCGATCAGGTAGGCAGGGCGCAGCAGCTCGCCGACGCGCTTACCGCCGATGGCTTCGCCGCCACCCTGCGACCCGTTACCGCCACGATGGTGCCTATCACGCAACTGTGCCAAGGCCACTGCCCGGTGCGGCACGTCGCCGCCGAGTTTCCCGAGCTCTGTGAGGCCGAGGCAAACGCCTTCTCCCGCCTGCTCGGCACACACGTACAACGGCTCGCTACCATCGCTGGCGGCGCCCACGCCTGCGTTACCAACATTCCCCTGAGCCTGGTATCGACCAATCTGGAAGGAACTAGATGACAACGCCCATAGAGCAGGTAAGCGACGCCAAAAGGAGCGACGACGAGATCATTGCGTCCTTCACCGGTTACGAATACGGCTGGCACGATTCCGACGAGGCCGGTCAAGCCGCCAAACGGGGACTAAGCGAAGCCGTGGTTCGCAACATCTCGGCGCTCAAAGATGAACCAGAGTGGATGCTAGAAGCCCGGCTGAAGGCGCTGAAACTGTTCGGACGCAAACCCCTGCCGAACTGGGGTGCCGATCTGACCAGCATTGATTTCGACCGCATCAAGTATTTCGTGCGCTCCACCGAGCGGCAGGCCACCACCTGGGATGATCTACCTGCCGATATCAAGGAGACCTACGACCGCCTGGGCATCCCCGAGGCCGAAAAGCAGCGGCTCGTGGCGGGGGTCGCCGCCCAGTATGAATCGGAGGTGGTCTACCACCAGATTCGCGAAGACCTAGCGGAACAGGGCGTAATCTTCCTCGACACGGACACCGCCCTCAAGGAACACCCCGACCTGTTCTACGAGCACTTCGGCACCGTCATCCCCGCCGGAGATAACAAGTTCGCCGCGCTCAACTCGGCCGTCTGGTCGGGCGGATCATTCATCTACGTGCCGCCCGGCGTGCACGTCGAAATCCCATTGCAGGCATACTTCCGCATCAACACCGAAAACATGGGCCAGTTCGAGCGGACGCTGATTATCGCCGACGAGGGTTCATACGTGCACTACGTCGAGGGTTGCACCGCCCCGATCTACTCCACCGACTCGCTGCACTCGGCGGTCGTGGAGATCATCGTCAAGAAAAACGCCCGCGTCCGATACACCACCATTCAGAACTGGTCGACGAACGTCTACAACCTCGTAACCAAGCGCGCCACCGCCGCCGAGGGCGCCACAATGGAATGGGTGGACGGCAATATTGGCTCCAAGGTGACCATGAAGTACCCAGCCATCTTCCTGCTGGGAGAACACGCTCGCGGTGAGACCCTATCCATCGCTTTCGCTGGTGAGGGGCAACACCAGGATGCGGGCGCCAAGATGGTGCATGCCGCCCCGCACACCTCATCGTCCATCGTCTCGAAATCTGTGGCGCGTGGTGGCGGGCGCACCTCATACCGAGGTTTGGTGCAAGTGCTAGAAGGCGCGGAACACTCTGCCTCTACCGTACTCTGCGACGCGCTGCTGGTAGATCAGATTTCCCGCTCGGACACCTACCCCTACGTGGACGTGCGTGAGGACGACGTATCGATGGGTCATGAAGCCACGGTGTCGCGAGTCTCCGAGGAACAGCTGTTCTACCTCATGTCTCGCGGCATGGGGGAGACCGAGGCGATGGCGATGATCGTGCGCGGCTTCGTCGAACCCATCGCTCGGGAGTTGCCTATGGAATACGCGCTCGAACTAAATAGGTTGATCGAATTGCAGATGGAAGGGTCGGTGGGCTGATGAACCTCAAGACGGATCACTCGCGGGCTGTCGCTGAGCGCGCCCACGGACACGGCCTACCGGCCGGCTCTCGGGCGGAACGCCGGACATCATTTGACCTGGCCGACATTCCTATCCCCTCCGGGCGCGAAGAGGAGTGGCGGTTTAGCCCCATTGAACGCCTAGCACCCCTCTTCGCCGCAGCGCTTGGCAGCGACGGGGTAGCGGTCGAGGTCAGTCCCGCAGAAGAGGTGCAGGTAGAGACCGTCGCGCGCGGTGACATCCGCCTCGGGTTGACCGGTAAGCCCGGCGACCGCACCGCCGTTACCGCCTGGAACGGCTTTGCCGCCGCTACCGTGGTGACCATCCCCGCCGATACCGCAGTTTCCGCCCTGACCACGATCACCGTGCGTGGCCGGTCGCTGGAGGCGTCCGCCGCCCATGTGCTGATCCGCGCCGAACGCAACTCCCAAGCCGTCGTAGTGATCGATCATGTTGGCCAGGCGCTGCTCACCGAGACGATTGAGATCGTGGTTGAAGATGGCGCCAACCTGACCCTAGTCGCCGTTCAAGACTGGGCCGACGGCGCCGTTCATGCCGCCAGCCATCGAAGCGTTGTTGGCCGGGACGCCCGCCTAAAGCATGTGGTGGTGACCTTCGGTGGCGATGTGGTGCGGGTCACCCCAGATGCGGCATTTACAAGCGAGGGCGGTGACGTCGAGCTGGTGGGCCTGTACTTCGCCGACGCAAACCAGCATCAAGAACACCGTCTGTTCGTGGATCACGGACAGCCGCGCTGCAAATCCCGCGTCACCTACAAGGGCGCGCTTCAGGGCGTTGGCGCCCGCGCGGTGTGGGTGGGCGACGTGTTGATTCAGGCAAACGCCGAAGGCACCGACACCTACGAGCTGAACCGCAACCTGGTGCTTACCGATGGTGCGCGCGCCGACTCGGTGCCCAACCTGGAGATCGAGACCGGGGAGATTGAGGGCGCCGGACACGCCTCGGCTACCGGTCGTTTCGATGACGAGCAGTTGTTCTACCTGATGTCTCGCGGCATCCCCGTCGGAGAGGCACGTCGGCTCGTAGTGCGGGGCTTCTTCGCCGAACTCGTCGAACAGATCGGCGTGCCGGAGGTCGAAGGGCGCCTGCTGGAATCCATCGAGACCGAACTTGCCAAGTCCATGACCGCGATCACTGGAGGCAAGTAATGGCGATGCGCTTCGCCTATCTGGCGGCGGATATGCCACCAGGTGCCGTCCGACGTGTTGACGTGCCCACAGCCGCTGGCCCTTCCGCGCCGGTCGTCCTAGTGCGCACCGCCGACGGGGAGTACCACGCCATCGCCGACCGTTGTTCCCACGGCGCGGTTTCCCTATCCCACGGGGAGCTGGACGGTCACCTGCTCGAATGCTGGGGGCATGGCTCGCAGTTCGATGTTCGAACCGGTTGCCCCAACCAGCTTCCCGCTACCGTCCCTGTCGCCGTCTACCCGGTACTGATCGACAGCGGCGACGTGTTTATTGATGTAGACAACCCGCATGACCCTGCCGACTTGCGGCACACCCACACCCCATCATCCTGCGGCGCGAAGCGAGCGCAGAATCTACCGGCCAACCCAATCGAGGAGCAGTAATGGCAACCCTAGAAATCCGCGACCTGCACGTTTCTGTCGAGACCAAAGAGGGCGCCAAGCCGATCCTGCGCGGCGTTGACCTGACCATCAACTCCGGTGAGACGCACGCCGTCATGGGACCCAATGGTTCGGGAAAATCCACCCTAGCTTCGGCGCTGATGGGGCACCCGAAGTACGAGGTGACCGCCGGCACCGTAACGCTCGACGGCGAGGACGTACTGGCAATGTCGGTAGACGAGCGGGCGCAAGCCGGACTGTTCTTGGCGATGCAATACCCGGTGGAGGTGCCGGGGGTGTCGGTGGCGAACTTCCTGCGTACCGCCAAAACCGCCATCTGCGGGGAGGCGCCTCCGCTGCGCGCTTGGGGCAAGGAGGTCAAGACGGCGATGGGGAACCTGCGCATCGACGGCTCGTTTGCCGAGCGGTCGGTGAATGAGGGGTTCTCCGGCGGAGAAAAGAAGCGGCATGAGATTTTGCAGTTGGAGCTGTTCAAGCCACGCTTTGCGATCCTGGATGAAACCGACTCCGGCCTGGACATCGACGCGCTGCGTGTGGTGGCCGATGGCGTGAACCGCGCGCTAGAGAACACCGATGTGGGTGTGCTGCTGATTACGCACTACACGCGCATCCTTCGTTACATCCGCCCTGACTTCGTGCATGTCTTCGTTGATGGCCGTATTGCCGAGGAGGGCGGTCCTGAGTTGGCCGACCGCCTAGAGGTAGAGGGCTATGACCGCTATCTGGCCACCGCCCCCACAACAACATGAACACCCCCCCCGTCATCGACTGGGTTGCCCTCCGCGACCAGTTCCCCTCGCTTGCCCAACCCGTCCGCAACGGTAAGTCCCTGATCTATCTTGACGCCGCCGCTGCCGCCCAAAAACCTTGGGCGGTAATCGACGCGGAGCGAGGCTTTTACGAACGTACCAACGCGGCAGTTCATCGGGGTGCGCACTACCTGGCCGAGCAGGCTACGGTGGCATTCGAGTCGGCCCGCGCCGATGTGGCCGCCTTCATCGGTGCCGATGTGGCGGAGGTGGTCTGGACGTCTAGCGCAACGGCGGCCCTGAACACGGTGGCCTACGCCTTCGGCAACGCGAGCCTAGGGCGGGGGGGAGCATCATCGGCTCCGTTCGCTCTGCGTCCCGGCGACGAGATAGTGGTCACCGAGGCCGAGCATCATGCGAACCTGATCCCGTGGCAGGAACTATGTGCCCGCACGGGCGCGGTGCTTCGCTGGCTCGGTCTCACCGATGCCGGTCGCCTCGATCTGAGCAACCTGGATCAGATCATCACCGAACGCACCCGCATCCTGGCCTTCGGACATGTATCGAACGTGACAGGTGCCCTCGCCCCGGTGGCTGATCTAGTCGCAGCAGCCCGTCGGGTCGGCGCGTTCACGGTGCTTGACGCCTGCCAGTCCGTGCCGCATCTTCCGGTGGATTTTCGCGCGCTCGGTGTGGATTTTGCGGCCTTCGGCGGGCACAAGTTGTACGGTCCTACGGGCATCGGCGTGCTGTATGGCCGCAAAGAGTTGCTGGCGGCAATGCCACCGGTCTTCACCGGAGGTTCGATGGTCGAGGTGGTCACGATGGATTCGGCCACCTATGTGCCGCCTCCGCAACGCTTTGAGGCCGGTACGCAACCGACGGCCCAGGCTATCGCCCTGGGGGCTGCGGCCCGCTGGCTCGGCGAGATCGGCATGGCAAACATCGCGACTCACGGGCGCGCGATGACCGCAGAACTGCTGAAGATTGCGGAGATTCCCGGTGTTCGGATAATTGGTCCCGGCCCCGGTGACTCCAACGTGCAGGGCGGAGGAACTGCGGCTGGCTTGGATCGGGTTCCGGTTGTGACTTTCGCTGTCGATGGCGTGCACGCCCACGATGTCGGCCAGGTACTCGATGATGCCGGGATCGCGGTGCGCGTCGGCCACCACTGTGCCCAACCCCTCCACCGCCGGTTCGGCGTCGCTGCCACCGCCCGCGCCTCAGCCTCGATCACCACCACCCCTAAAGAAATCGCCACCTTCCATGAAGCCCTAACCCAAGTGCGCCCCTTCTTCGGCCTGTAAGTCGCGAGAGGAGTTACGCCGTCGCGTGAATGCTCAGTAGCGGGTAACCGCGAACGTAGTGGGACAATAGAGCCGATGAGTGCCCTAGAGCAGATGTATCAGCAGGTAATCCTGGATCACGCCAAGCGCCCGGTAGGGCGCGGACCGGCGATCATTGCCGAACCTCCGGCGGGCGCGCTGGTAGGGGAGTCACACCAAGTGAACCCCACCTGCGGTGATGAGGTAACGCTTCGTATCTTGGTGACGGAACCTGTTGAAGCAACCACCGTCGCCGAGGTGTTGTCCAGTGTCACCTGGGAGGGCCAGGGCTGCTCCATCTCCCAGGCATCCACATCGGTGATGACACAGCTGGTGTCGGGGGAGCCGGTCACCGAGGCGCTGCATCTAGCAGACCTGTTTTCAGAGCTGATGGCCTCCCGAGGCAAGGGCTTGGCATCAGAAGATGACGAGGACGCGCTCGGCGATGCCACCGCGTTTACCGGCACATCGAAGTATCCGGCCCGGATCAAGTGCGCCCTGCTTGGTTGGGTAGCATTACGAGATGCCCTAGCGCGTTCCGGGGCGCTTCCTCACCGGGTGGTTGAGCAGGGAACGTAACGACCGCGAAAGAAACCACCCTCGAACAGTCAGGAGTCGAACATGTCCGCCAAAACGCCCGAGGTACCAAGGCCCGCCGATGATGTGCTGGCCCAGGCTGCGGTTTCAGATGGGGCATTCGTTCCGGCCACAGTCGCAGACATTGAGGAGGCGCTGCGCGACGTTATCGACCCGGAGCTGGGCATCAACATCGTCGATCTGGGCCTTCTCTACGGCGTTCACCTAGACGAAAACAACTACGCCACGCTAGACATGACCCTCACCTCGGCGGCCTGTCCCCTGACGGACGTAATCGAAGAGCAGGCCAAGCAGGCCCTCGAACCCCTGGTCACCGACACTCGCATCAACTGGGTATGGCTCCCGCCGTGGGGTCCCGACAAGATCACCGACGAAGGCCGCGACCAGCTCCGCATGATCGGCTTCAACGTGTAGCACTTTGGTTCTGCAACAGAAACCTAATCCTGTGGCTCTAGTCTCAAAAGCGCCGCTGCGATGTGACGCTCATAGCGCCAACCTGGGGTGCCTTGGCGTGCCAGGGAGATGGTGAGTCTTGCTGGAGACTAGAATGATCTCGACCACTTTTCATCTTCTTGCCAAGGGAATCCTGTGCGAGTCCGTAAAACTCTTGTTGGTGCTGGTGCGACTGTACTCGTCGCGGCGCTTCTTGCTACCCCGACCGCGTATGCAAACACGCCAGACGGCGAAACTGAGCTGATGGAGGGGTATGCCGATGCGCGCATAAGCCCCGCCGAAGTTGTCGAGGAGATCGCTGAGGCCGCAACGGCAGTCGGTTACTACGTAGCTGCGTCCGCTGCCCTGGTCGCCCCGGAGGCAATTGGCATCCCGGTGCCCGCATCTTCGGTCGCCTCTGGTTATTTCGCCAGCGCGGGTGGCGCGAGATGGGATCTGTACCTCGACGGTTCGATAGTGGTGGGTGGGGGAACGCTGAACGTTCCCCTCCAGACCAGCCCGTGGGCTAGCTACGCATCTCAGGTCACCAACATTACTTTTACCGAGCCGATCGCTGCTGGACCCCTGCTCACCCAACTCTTTGCGGGCCTGCCCAACCTAACGGTGATAAACGGGTTGGACTACCTAGACGTGAGCGGCGCTACCAACATGACCTCCATGTTCAGCCAATCCAGCTCGCTGACCTCGCTTGACCTTTCCAGCTGGAACACCAGCAATGTCACCAATATGACCCGGATGTTCTACCGGGCTACGGGGCTGACCTCGCTCAACGTTTCGGGTTGGGACACCGGCCGCGTCACCAACATGAGCTTCATGTTCTTCGGGGTCAATGGCCCATCCACAATCGATGTCTCAGCTTGGAACACCGGCAACGTGGTCAACCTGGCCCAGATGTTCAATGGCGCCAGCGGCCTAATCACGCTCGACGTCTCCGGCTGGAACACGGGCCGCGTCACCAACATGACCTCGCTCTTCGAGGGAACCACTGGCCTGACCACACTTGATGTGTCCAACTGGAATAC
>WQZL01000086.1 GCA_009780755.1 Promicromonosporaceae bacterium
ATCCGCGGATGAGCGCGTTTTCGCTGGGCCGAGGGGCGCGACGTACTACGCTTGGCGCCTGGCTTCCCGCGCGCGGGTTGCCCTGACTACGTACCAGAAGGCATCACCTTGGCCAAGGCTTCCCAAATCTCCGATCTGCGCGTTCGTATGCTCGAACCGCTGCCCGCGCCCCGTGACGTACGTCGCGATCAGCCGCTCGGGCCTGGGCGTTCTGCCCTAGTTAGGGCATCTCGTCGCGAAACCGCCGACATCCTGCGGGGCGATGATGATCGCCTGCTTCTCATCGTTGGCCCCTGCTCCGTGCACGATCCAGCCGCCGCCCTCGACTATGCCCGCCGTCTAGCCGCCGTTGCCGCCGAGCTGCGCGATGACCTTCTCGTTGTTATGCGCGTCTACTTCGAGAAGCCTCGCACTACCGTCGGGTGGAAGGGTTTAATCAACGACCCCGATCTTGACGGCTCCCACGACGTGATCCGTGGCCTGCGCATCGCCCGTGATGTGCTGCTCTCTGTACTTGACGTCGGTCTGCCCATCGCCACCGAGTTTTTGGAACCAACCAGCCCGCAATATACCGCCGACGCTGTCACCTGGGGGGCCATCGGCGCGCGCAATGTCGAAAGCCAGGTACACCGCCAGTTGGCGTCCGGCCTGTCCATGCCCGTGGGTCTGAAGAACTCCACCGATGGCGATGTGCAAATCGCCATCGATGCCGCCGTCACCGCAGCGAATGAACACACCTTCTTCGGTGTCGATTCGGAAGGACGCGCCGCTGCCGTCGAAACCACCGGAAACCCCGACTGCCACATCATTCTGCGCGGCTCTGTCGCCGGACCTAACTACTACGCTGCCGATGTCGCTAAGGCACTCGAAGCCGCCGCTCGTTCCGGCCTGACCGGCGCCCTCGCCCACGGCCTGATCGTTGACGCCTCCCACGGAAATTCCGGCAAGGATCATTTGCGCCAGGCCGAGGTAGTACGGGAGATTGCGCAACGCCTCGCCGCCGGGGAACGGGGCATCACTGGGCTGATGATGGAGAGCTTCCTGGAGGCTGGCGCCCAAGAACCTGGCCCCCTGCCGACGCTCACCTACGGTCAGTCCGTTACCGACAAATGCCTTAGCTGGCCCACCACCGCCGATTTGCTGCGCGAACTTGCCGCCGCCATCCGCGCCCGCCGCGCCTAGCCGAGATCGCCGAGGCGGCACTCGCCAGGCGAGTTGATGGCGCGATGATATCTCTGGCGTGTCGTCATCTGTCGCGCCGGGAGGCCCATCATTCCGCGGCAAACCGATGTTCGCCATCATGGAAGCGCTTTCGCCGTTACGCAGACGTGACATTCACGTAGCCGTTCGGGTAACGTACTGACCGCGTGTAGGGCCACCGTCCTATGCGTGACCGGACGGACGCCGAACCCTGTCACCGACCGGCCAGCAGTATCAAACCCGATGACAGGGACGGGGGAACCACTCCCGGATGCAGCAGCACCAGCGTCCGGGGAGCTTGGGGAGCAGGCCGCAAGGACGGCCAGGCGAACCGCGCTCTTGGGGTTAAGTTGGGCGACGCTCATAGAGCAGAACCCGACCGGGCATCTCCAGCCCGCACCCGACAGCTAACCTCGCAGGCGTCTAGGAGAGGTTTTCACTTGAATTCTGTGACCGCAGCGCGGCATCGTGCCGCCCGCCGTCCTTTGACCCCGATCACCGGCATCACCCAGATGGTCGGCGCTGGCACCTCTAGGCGTGCCGCCGTCGTCGCCACCGCTAGTGGCCTGCTGATGTCATCCTTCGCCACCGGCGCTGCCCAGACGGAGCATCTGCCCTCTGACGCCGGGACGATGCTGAACACGGTCAACCTGGACGCGATCTCCGCCAGCGCCCTTGCCGCGCTTGAGATCGCCCCGACCGTTACCATCCCGGCCGACACACAGATCGTCGTCGAGTCCGTGGCCATTGATGCCAAAATCTCGGTTGAGGTAACCCCGGCGCCCGCGCCGGAACCCGTGACTGTCGTCATCACCCCGGTTCGTCAGGAAGCTCCCGCCGCGCGTTCCAACAACGACCGCCCGGCGGCAGCAGCACCCGCTGCTCCGGCATTCGCCGCGCCTCCGGCCTCCGTGTCCGGTGTTGCGGTGTTGGAAATCGCCGCCCGCTACGTAGGCGTTCCCTACGTCTTCGGCGGTTCCACCCCGGCTGGCTTTGACTGCTCCGGCTTCACCCGGCACGTCTTTGCGCAGGTTGGCATCAACCTGCCGCGCACCTCGCGCGCCCAGCGGAACGCTGGCACCGTGGTCTCTGCCGCCGACGCTCGGCCCGGCGACCTAATCTGGTGGCCCGGTCACGTGGCGATCTACGCTGGCAACGGCCAGATGATCGACTCGCCGCGCCCCGGCGACCACGTACGCTTCCGGGCAATCAGCCGGGCGAACGTGACGTTCATTCGTCTCACTGGTCCGGCGCCAGCGCCAGAGGCACCGCCGGCTTACGAGCCTGCACCTGAGGCTTATGAGCCTACGCCCGAGGTGTACGAGTCTGCACCCGAGTACGTGGAGTCTCCCCCCGAATACGCCTACGAGCCGACAGCGCCCGAGGCCGACTAAATCAACAACCGACTGCCGCCCCGTGACGCCCACGCATCGCGGGGCGGCAGTCATTTTCTGTCATGGGGTAATGCTGTGGCCGGGTAACTGGCTAGACTGATGCCGAGCGAATGGCTCCTTAGTCCATCGTGACTTGCCAAGACTGAACGGAGGCCAGAGATGACCCGCCCGGAGATCGTTCTTGTTGGAGTAGATGGCTCTGCCACGAGCCTGCACGCCCTCGACTGGGCTGCCGCCTATGCCAAACGCGTGGGCTGGGCGCTACACATGGTTTGCAGCTACTCCCTGCCCTCATTCACCGCGACATCGCTTGACGGTGGCTACGCGGCCCTGGATGACTCGACTATTCAGCAGGGGGCCAAGTCTGTGCTGATCGAGGCCCAGCAGCGGGTGGCCAGCTTCGACATTCCGGTAACCGCCGCGGTTGCTACCGGTGACGCCGCCGGGGTACTCGTGGAACTCTCGAAGGATTACGGCCTCGCCGTGGTCGGCACCCGAGGCCGGGGTGGTTTCACCGAACGCCTGCTCGGAACCGTCTCGTCGGCCCTACCCGCCCACGCCTCATGTCCGGTGGTGGTAGTGCCGCATCGGCAAATCGACCGCAGCGCCGATGGCTCTGCCCCGCGTTTGGCGACCGGACTGCGCCGCATCATCGTCGGCGTTGACGGCTCACCAACGGCCGAGGCTGCGCTGACCCTCGCCATTCAGCAGGCGAAGGCGTGGGATGCCGAACTTGTCGCGGTTTCCGGCGTGCCGATGGCCACCGGCGCCGGAGTGCTGGCCTGGCTGCCCGCGCAGGTGGATCACGAGCAGGTGCTAGCCGACGTTAAGGCCGGACTGGACAACATCGTGGATCGCTTTGAGGCGCAGGCCGATGGCCTAAAGATCAAACGCATCGTGTTGGACGGCACCGGCGCCGAGTTGCTCACCGAGTTCTCCACCGCTGCCGACCTACTAGTGGTCGGCTCACGTGGACGCGGCGGCTTCCGTGGTCTGCTGATGGGGTCCACATCGCAGGCCGTTCTCCACCACTCCGCCTGCCCCGTCCTGGTGGTCAACCGCAAGAGCTGGTAACCACTCTCCTGCCGCCCGGCGATTGAGCTTGTCGCCGTCATTCTGCGACTCGCTGGCTTCACCCCGCAAGTCTCCTCGCTGCGCTGCGGGAACTTGTGGGGACCCCGAAACCACTCCCGCAGAATGGCGTTAGTTAGCCTCGGCGGCGGCTAGGGCCACGCAGAGGGCGACTACCTTCATGGCTTGTTCGACCTCGGGAAGCGGGGGCATCGAGGGAGCTAGCCGGATGTTGCTGTCTAGCGGGTCGCGGCCGTAGGGGTGCGTTGACCCGGCGGGGGTGAGGGCCACCCCGGCGTTCGCCGCCAGCTCCACCACGCGTCCGGCCGTGCCTGGCAGCACATCAAGGGAGACGAAGTAGCCGCCCCTTGGCCGTGTCCAGGTCGCCCCGGAGCTGCCCGGCGCACCCAGGCGTTCGGTCAGAGCGCGATCAACGGCGGCGAACTTCGGCGCCAGAATCTCTCGATGCCGACGCATGTGCGCCCGCACACCATTAGCGTCGCGCAGGAACATGACGTGTCGTAGCTGATTGACCTTGTCCGGGCCGATGGCCTGCTTGCTCAGATGTTGCCGGTACCAGGTGGCATTTGCGGGGGAACCGGCGAAGAAGGCCACGCCCGCTCCGGGGAACGTCATCTTCGAGGTGGAGGCGAACAGCAGGGGCCGATCCGGGTTTCCGGCCGCAGCAGCCAGCGCCAGGATGTTCACCGTGGGTGTCTCAACAGCGGTGAGATGATGCGCGAAGTAGGCGTTGTCCCAGAAGATGCGGAAGTCGGGTGCGGCCGTTGGCATCGCCGCCAGGCGTCGGGCCGCATCCTCGCTAATCGTCGAGCCGTCCGGGTTCGCGTAGGTGGGCACCACCCACAGACCCTTAATGTCCGGGTCGGCGACGGCCAGCGCGGCGACGGCCTCGACATCTGGGCCATCGGGCAGATTCGGCACGGCGATCATCTCGATACCGAACGCCTCACACAACGCAAAATGCCGGTCGTAGCCGGGGGTAGGGCAGAGGAACTTAATCGGCTCACGGCCCCACGGCCGGGGCGATCCTGGCACCCCCCACAGGCAGGCGTACGCTAGCGCGTCATGCATCAGCGTCAGCGATGCGTTGCCAAGGGCAAGCAGCTGCTCGACCGGGACGCCCAACAGTTCGGCGAAGATGGCTCGCAGCTCGGGCAGCCCATCCAGGCCCCCGTAGTTGCGGATATCGGTGCCGCATCCATCGTGATGAATGCCCGGCCCAGGTAGGGAAAGCAGCGCCTCGCTCAAGTCCAGTTGCTCTGCGGACGGCTTCCCCCGCGTCAGATCAAGGTCAAGCCCGAGCGCACAAAACGAGTCATACCCGGCCCACAATCCGTCCACCAGCGATGCATCCACCCGTTAAGCCTACCCACCCCCAACCCAAGCTCTCCTTTAACGCCGAACCGGATGTTTGTCGACTTTTCTCACCTCGAACCGGATCTCTGTCGCGGAAAACTGCCCAAAACCGCGACAAAAGTCCGGCTCAGCAACTGAAAAGTCGACGGAAGTCCGGTTCGCGAGCCAGATGTGTTTGAGATGTCCGGTTCGGCGCGGACAAGCGTGGAGGGGCTAGAGGTATTCAGCCGGGGAGATGGGGGCGCTGGCCTTGATGGTGTTGCCCACCGTGCATAGGCGGTCGATGGCGGCCTGTGCGGACGCTATCGTCTTGGCGCGGGTTTCTTCATCGAGGCTGGAAAGATCGATCTCGAAGGTCTCGCGGAAGGCGTCGTAGCGGTCGTCTTCGGCGTGCTTGGTGGCCTCCACCCGAATGGTCACCTGGTAGTCGTCGCCCAGTACGCGGCGGAAGCGGAAGTCGCTGCTCATACCGGCGCAACCGGCCAACGCCAGCTTCATCAGCTCGCCGGGCGTGAACGCGCCCTCCTGTTCAACCGGTCCCATCTCGACGCGGCCACCTCGGCCGTTGTGGCCGGTGTATCGCCGCTCGCCGTTGCGGGTGGTCCAGAGTTCCTCGGGGTGCATCTGTTCGCTCATGGCTACATCATCCCATTACGTGTCAACGCCCAGAATGCCTCACGACGCTCGGTGACTGTGGGTCCGTTAGGCGGCGCGCGCCGCAAGGTGACGTTTCATAGAGCGTCACACCCAGGCGGGACTCAGGGAGAGCTGCGAAGATAGGCCCATGAGTGAGGAATTGGGTAACCCAGCAGAACTCCCCATCGAAGATGATCTAGCCGGCACGCTTGGTGATGGTGATGCCGTCGCACTCCCGGATGTGCCCCTGGCCGATGACCCGTCGGCCCTAATCACACCCGCAGTCCCGGCCTCTGCCATGCCTGCGCCGCTAGCCGAGTCGGCTAAAACGGCCAATATGCCACAGGCCGACCCTGCTCGCCCCACCAGTCAGACGATTCAGTGGGCCGTGGTGGGGGTGGTTTTAGGCGCAACCCTGGTGGTGGGTGCGGCGTTGGCGGCAATGTTGGTACCTCGCTGGTGGGCGTCGGTAATCGCGGCCATCACCGGCGGTGATGTCTTCGCTAGCGGGTTTTGGGGTGTCACTTTTGGGCTGGTGCTAACGGTGGCGTCGCTTTGGCTGATGATCCGCACAATCCGCAGAAGATGGCAGAGTTGGCAGGCTCCGCTGGTGGTATGGATCTGCGCAGCCCTGCTCGCCGCTCCCAACGTGTTCGTGGTGTGGATCGTCTGGGGCAACACGGCCGGTGCCAGAGATGGGCGCGCCACGTTGGCGGCGAGCGCGCCTCACTTCGCCTGGGGCACTGCATGGGGTGTGCTTTCCGCCCTGGTGTTGGTGATCGTGGCCGATGTGATGTTGCGGCGGATGCGCCGACACCGCCGCGAATTGAAGGAGTTTAAGCGCCAGGTGAAGGAACGCGGGTAGCGCCGGTTGAGAAGGCTACGTTCATTTGCTAGCGCCTAGACCGGTGAGATGGTTTCTTGCGTAGGCTGCTCTCTATGAGCGAACTGGCTTCTCCCTATGAAGACCTGCTGCGCGATGTGATGGCGTCGGGCACGCACAAGAATGATCGGACGAGCACGGGCACTACGTCGGTGTTTGGGCGGCAAATCCGATACAACCTGGCGACAGGCTTCCCCCTGATTACCACCAAGCGGGTACACCTGAAGTCCGTGGTGGGTGAGCTGCTGTGGTTTCTGCGCGGCGACTCGAACGTGGGCTGGCTACAGGAGCATGGCATTCGCATCTGGAACGAATGGGCCGATGATGACGGCGAGCTGGGGCCGGTGTACGGCGTGCAGTGGCGCTCCTGGCCGACACCGAACGGCGGCCATATCGACCAGATCGCGCAGGTGGTCAACCAGATTCGTACCAACCCAGATTCGCGACGTCACATCGTCACGGCCTGGAATGTTGCCGAAATCGACAACATGGCCCTGCCGCCCTGCCACCTGCTGTTTCAGTTCTACGTGGCCGACGGGCGGCTCTCCTGTCAGCTATACCAGCGGTCGGCCGACCTGTTCCTGGGCGTACCGTTCAACATCGCCTCCTACGCGCTACTCACCCACATGGTGGCCGCGCAGACGGGCCTGGCGGTGGGGGATTTCGTGTGGACCGGCGGCGATTGCCACATCTATGACAACCACCGCGAGCAGGTGGCCGAGCAGCTTAGCCGCGAGCCGTACCCCTTCCCCACGCTGCGGCTCGGCAAGCGTGACTCCATCTTCGACTACACCTTTGACGACGTGGTGGTAGAAAACTACCAACACCACCCTGCCATTAAGGCGGTGGTCGCCGTATGAGTACGTCGGCTACTTCCCGTCATTCTGCGCTAACGCTCGCACAGAATGACGTGGAGGCGGCTGTCGAGGTGGCGCTGATTTGGGCGCAGGCGCGCGACGGCGCGGGACGTCCGGTGATTGGTGTCCGGGGAGACATTCCCTGGCGGGTGCCGGAGGATTTCAAACACTTCCAGGCGCATACTCGCGGGCATCCCATCGTGATGGGCATGGGCACATGGTTATCGCTGCCAAAGCGTCCCCTGCCAGACCGCACCAACATTGTGTTGTCCGACGTGCCAGGCTGGGCGGATTCCGATGAGGCCGCAGGCGCCATCGTCGTCGGCTCGCTAGCCGAGGCGCTCGCGGTCGCTGCTCCCGGTGGTGAAACCACCTGGATAGTAGGTGGCGGTCAGGTGTACGCGCAGGCGATGGCCGCGGGGCTAGCCACCCGGCTGGAAGTCACCGAGATCGACCTCGTAGTGGACGGCGACACCTTCGCCCCGCCCGTCGATCCGACCGCCTGGCAGGCCACAGCCACCACCGACTGGCGCACCTCAGCCGGGGAACAAGCTCTCCGTTACCGCTTCATCACCTACCGGCCAACCCAACTCGGTGGTTGAGGAGGCTGTGCAGCGACCGCCTCGAAACCGTCGATCACGGCAGATGTGGTTTCGGCACGAGCCTCCTGCGTCGACTCTACTCAACCAGCCGCAGGGCAAACATAGGTGGTTGAGTAGGAGGGCCGCCAGGCCCGACGTGTCGAAACGGCCTTGATGCTGTGGGCGACTTCGACGCGTCGCTCGTTCCTCGCTCCTGTTCAACCATCGGAGGGATTAGGAGCCTGCGGTTAACTCGGGATTCTCCGGTTTAGGCAGGGTGTCAAAGAAGGAGTTGGCGGTGCCGAGCGACATGTCGAGCAGCGTGGCCAGCTGAGCGTCCGTGGCCCCGACCGGCAGCGAAGTGGTCACCTCCGCAAACAGCCAGGTGCCCTCGTCGTCGCGGCGCACATAAACCTTGGGCCACAGATACTCGCGATTCCAATCGTTGACGATTTGCAGCACCTCGCTGCGTTGCAACATCAACGCGTCGTGACGCCATTTGCCACGCACCTGTAGGTAGGTCTTGTCGTCGCCCACCAGCGTGAACCAGTGCGGGTTGCCGTCCCAAATGCCGCCGATCTCACCATCATCGAAACGTTGAAAGTGATATTCATGCTCGGTTAGCCAAGCCGCGATGCGATCCGGGATCACCAGCGAGGGAGGCTGCGTGCCGAAATCCTCGACCTCCTCCTCGGTGGCAACCAGGCGGTTGCCTCGCTCTATCAGGCGCGCGCCGCAACTGAGCAGCCGCTGCCCCAGCCGTTGGCGCAGGCCAGGGCGCTTCACCTCTGCGTCCTTGCTCACATTGCCTCCTTCAGCGGGTCGGGGAAGGTTTCTTCCAGAAAATCGAAAAACATTAGCGAAGTGGAGATCGCACAATCGACCAGGTCATCTAGCTGGGTGTCCGTGATGCCGTCGGTTAGCAGGTGGTTCTGCTCGGCGAACATTACGACGCCGCCGCCATCGTCTACCCGTAGATAGGTTTTGGGCCAGATGCGCGATTCATTCCAGTAGTTGAGCGCCTCCAACAATGCCTCCAGGCGGTCGATGGATGCCTCGCGCTGCCACATGGCGCGCACCTGCAACATGCCATCTTCGCGCACGGAGAACACGAAGTTGCGCCGGTCCCAGATGCCGAACAGATCGCCGTGTTCGTCGCTAAAGAAGGTGAAGTTGTTTCGCGTCATGTACTCCACCAGGCGAGTCGGCGTCATCTGCGTGGGCAGGGCCGTATCCGGGGTCAGAATTCGGGAAATCGCATCGTCTTCAAACAGCGGCGCTTCGTTACTCACGCAAGCACCTTATACCGTTGTGCCATGATCGTTGCTGTTGTGGGGCCGACTGCCACGGGTAAGTCTGACCTTGCCCTGAATCTCGCCGACGCGCTTGGTTCCGACACGGCCGCAGGCAGCCTACTCAACCAGCGGGCTGAGATCGTTAGCGCCGACGCTTATCAGCTATATCGGGGCATGGATGTGGGCACGGCCAAGGTGCCGCTCGCCGAGCGACGCGGCATCGTCCATCACCAGTATGATGTGCTTGATCCGGGTGAGGATTCGTCGGTGGCCGAGTACCAGGTTCGCGCTCGCGCCGATCTGGCCGCGATAGCCGCGCGCGGTGCCCGAGCCGTTGTGGTCGGCGGGTCGGGGCTTTACGTACGCGCTCTGCTCGATCAGATGAACTTTCCGGGCACGGATTCGGCGGTGCGGGCTGCGCTGGAGGCCCGCGCGGAGGCTGAGGGGCGTCGCGCCCTGCACGCCGAGCTGGCTCACCGCGACCCGGTGGCCGCCACTACCATTGACCCCCACAACACGCGCCGCATCGTCCGGGCGCTAGAGGTGATCGCCATCACCGGTCAGCCCTACTCCGCGAACTTGCCCCGCGAGGAATATGTGCGCCCCGCGGTACAGATCGGTCTCGACTGTGATCGGGACTCGTTAGATGTTCGCGTGGACGCCCGCGTGGCGCAGATGTTCGACGAGGGGCTGGTGGACGAGGTGCGCGGCCTTGCCTCCCCGGAACAGGGCGGCACCGGCTCCGGCCTGGGCGCCACAGCGGCCCGCGCGGTTGGCTATGCGGAGGTGATCGAATACCTGCTAGGGCGGCGCACGCTCGACGAAGCCCGC
>WQZL01000087.1 GCA_009780755.1 Promicromonosporaceae bacterium
CCGCTACAGCCGGTTAACAGACTGCGTGTCGCCACGCGCACCAAATACACCTGTAAGACCGGTAGAGTATGACTGTTGCCGGGATGGTCCGGCGCGCTTAATTCCTGGGGAGTACAAGTGATCGACGGGTTCTTAAACGGCCCCCCCACGCCTGCGGCGGAATCGCCAGCCAGTGCATCTGCGGGCCTGTCCGGATACGGCGAGCGCATGGAACGCATGGTTTCCATCGCTGCCGCTGAGGCTGCCGAGGCCGTAGCGGAGGCGCGAGAGAAGGCCACCCGGCTTCTCTCCGACACCCGCCGCGAGGCTGACACGCTGATTTCGGAGGCGCAGGTGCAGGCCGCGACCACCATCAGCTCGGCCAATGCCGAGGCGGTGCGAATGCGCGCAGAAGCTTCTGAGTTCTCGGAGATGACCCGGCGTGACGCCCGGATCGCCGCCGAGACCCTAACTCGCGAAACCAATCAGGCGGTTGACGACCAACTCCGCCGGGCCGAGTTTGAGGCGCGCACCACCATCACCGACGGCGAAATCAAGGCGCAGCGCTTGGTTGAGGAGGCTCGCAGCGAGGCTGCTCGCTTGGCCGGACGCGCGCAGGTACTCGCCGACGAAGCCACCCAGAATCGGGAAAAGGCTCTCGTGGAAGCCGATGAGGCTAGGCGAGTGGCCAAGGAGGCCGCCGCCGAGAAACTCGCCGCCGCCAGCGCCCAAAGCGAATCCATGATCGCCGAGGCGCAGGCTGAGACGGCCCGCATCCGGGCCGAGGCCGAACGCATCACCCGCGATTTGGTCAAGCGGCGTGACGATATTGCCGTTCAACTTGGTGCGCTGCGCCAGCGGCTTGGTCTCGGAGGCCAAGCTGACACCGATTCCGCCCAGACTCACCTAGGAGGCGAACTCTGATGCGCTGGCATCGTAACCGATCTAATGACGTCGTCACCCCCGAGCAGGGGCCGACCGAGACCTCACTGCCGTGGGCGCCCATTTCTGCTGGCATCCCAGACTCCACACCGGAGCCTGCTCCACCGGTACCCCTCCCTGAAACTATGGATGAGGACAACCCAGCCCGTCGCTCAGTGTTCGGTGGGCTTCGTGGCAAGCGCGATGCCGAAGACGTTCCCGACGAGGCCGAGACCCAGGTGTTTACGGCTATCGAAGCGGCAGAGGCCGAGGCTCTTATCGACGAGGAGACGCCATCGACAGAGTTCGATGATGTCCAGGATGCCTTCGCCGCCAGCGAGCAGCCCGTAGAGGCACCACAGTGGGTGGCTATGCAGCCAGTTGCCGAGGCGCCTGTCGAGGCGCCTGTCGAATCAGTCCCGGTTGAATCAGCTCCAGCTGAACCTACGCCGGTCACCCCCCCTCCACCCGTGGAGGTATCGGTGCCTCAGGTGGAGCTTGGCATCTCCTTTGGCGAACGCATCGAGCGCATGATTGCGGCGGCCATGCAAGAGGCTGAGGCCACCAAGGTGCAAGCCGAACGCGACGCCGATGCGACGCGAAATGACGCTCGCCTGGCGGCCGAACACACTGTGGCTGCCGCCCAACGGCAGGCCGCCGAGACCATCGCCCAAACGCAGGCTCGCTGCGAGGACGAGGTTGCGGCCACGCAACGCGCCCGACAGGAGGCGGACTACGCCCTCACCGAAGCTCGTCACGAGTGCGAGCAGATTCTGCGCCGCGCCCGCGATGAGGTGACCGAACTCCGCCAGGAGATCGACCGCCACGCTCAATCAATGTTGGCACGCACGCATGCCGAGACTGGCCGTACCCTGGCCGCCGCCCGCGCCGAGCTGGAAGAGTTGAAGATTCGTAAGGCCGAACTTGAAGAGCAGATGGCCGCAATCCGTTCGATGCTTTCCGGCGCGGTAACTACACCGCTTTCCGACCAAATGTCCGGCTTCCTGGGACACCCCGGAGCCTGATACACGGTTCTTCAGAGAGGCCGCCAGTGCATCTGGCGGCCTCTCTTTTGCCCCCACCACCCCGCCCTCTCCTTTGCTCCAGCGGCTGCCCCTTAGCGGTTGAGCCTGTCGAAACCACCAGAAAGTCGTCATCCTGCGCGAGCGGTTTCGGGGTCCCCGCGAGTCCCCGCAGCGTAGCGAGGAGACTCGTGGGGTGAAGCCAGCGAGTCGCAGGACCCAGAATAAACGGCCGCCTCCGGGTCTAGGTTCTGCGACTACGCTCGTTCCTCGCTCCGCACAGAATGACGAGACCGCGAACACAGGCTCAACCCAAGGGTTTTGCCGCACTAGGCTTAACGCGTGACTCACGAAATCGCTTTCCCTCTGCCCCGCCTGGTTAAGTCTGGTAGTGCCACGCTGCTGGAGGTGGATGGCGCCCCGTTCCTGATTCGAGGCGGCGAACTCGGCAACTCCTCCTCGGAGCGGGCCTACCTGGAGCCGTTCTGGCCGAAGCTGCAACGAATGGGCCTGAACACCGTGGTCGCACCCATCTATTGGGACGTGATCGAGCCGGTGGAAGGCCGGTTTGACTTCACGCTCGTTGACGAACTGCTGGCCGATGCCCGACGCAGCGGGATGCGCCTGGTGCCGTTGTGGTTCGGCTCGTGGAAAAATTCCATGTCCTGTTACGCCCCCGCCTGGGTGAAGGCCGATGTCGCGCGGTTCCCCCGAGCGCGCACCCCCCAAAGCGAGGCGCTGGAAATCCTCAGCCCGTTCGCCGCCGCCAATGCCGAGGCCGATGCCCGCGCCTTCGCCGCGTTGATGGCGCATCTGCGTGAAGTAGACCCGCAGCACACGGTGGTGATGATGCAGGTGGAGAACGAAATCGGCATGATTCCCGAGGCTCGCGATTTTTGCGCGGAGGCCGTGACTGCCTTCGAGGGTCCGGTGCCTAAAATGCTGATGGACTATCTGCACGGCACCTCTGGCGACAATGGTTCGCTGCTGCGACAGCGCTGGATGACCGCCGGGCAGGCGCCATCGGGCAGCTGGACGGAAGTGTTCGGCGATTCCTTCCAAACCGAGGAAATCTTCCAAGCCTGGCACTTCGCCACCTATGTGCAGACGGTCACGGCCGCGGGCCGCGCCGAACTCGACCTGCCGATGTACACCAACGCGGCACTGATTCGTCCCGGCGCCCAGCCCGGCCAATACCCATCGGCCGGGCCACTGCCGCATCTGGCCGAAATCTGGCGGCTCGGCGCTCCCGCGCTAGATTTCATCGCCCCCGACATCTACTTCCCGAACTTTGCCGAGTGGGCTGATGCCTACGTGGCCAGCGGCAACCCGCTGTTTGTGCCGGAGGCGCTACGCACCGTTGATGCGGCGGCCAACGCGCTGTACACCTTCGGCAAGCACGCGGCGCTGGGCTTCTCCCCGTTTAGCATCGAGAGTGTCGAGGGGCACGCACAGGCGATGATTGCCGGAGCGTATGACGTGATCGCGCAGCTAACCCCGTTGATCGTCGCGCACGCCGGAGATGGCTCCATGACCGGCCTGCTGCCCCCCACCGCCGACATGCGCTACCCGCATCGCATCCGTTTTGGCGACGTGATCCTGCACGCCTCCTTTGAGCAAGCGCCCGCGCCTGCGTTGGCCGATGGCGTAATCAACGAGACCGGGCAGGCCGCAGGCGTGGAATACCTGCCCGCCGGCGCCATCGTGATCGCCACCGGCCCAGACGAGCTGGTGGTCGGCGGCATTGGCGTCACCCTCACCTTCGCCGACCCGACCCACCGCGAAACTGTGGGCATCCTAAGCTGCGAAGAGGGCCGCTACGACGAGGCTGGCAACTGGCAGCACCTCCGCTGGCTCAACGGCGACCAAACCCACCAGGGCCGTCATGTCCGCCTAGAACCAGGCCACTTCACCATCCAACGCGCCAAGCTGTACCGCTACTCCTAACAGGAATACTTCTCGTCGAAACCATCCACGCCCCGCCCACAGGTGGTTTCGACACGGCGTTCGTACCTCACGCCTACTCAACCACCCGATTCTCTCGCCCATCAGGAGGTTGTCGGGGGGTGAGGCTAGCCTTAGTGGATGCTGCGAATCGCCTTTATCTCACCTTTGTACAGCGGCCAGTTTGAGCAGGGATTCTCCACCTGGGTTGAGCTGGACGGCGAGACTGTCCGCACTATCACCTCCCCATCGATCCCCCGGGCAGCCTTCGGCTCCATCCCCTGCACAGCCACCATCGGCGCCACCACCTGGAAGACCTCCGTTTTCCCCGGTGATGCCGGCTCGGGTGGCTTCTTCCTCCGGGTAGCCAAGAAGGTTCGCGAGGCCGAGAGCCTAGAGGTCGATGCGCCAGTCACGGTTCACCTGGACATTCTCACAGCTTGAGTCGGACATGCGAGATTACATCCTCAAGGAATACAATTCCTTGAGGATGTAATCTTTGTCGATGGCGCATCGCAGATCCCGCGCTTCGGTTCTGGCTCTCGATGGTGGAGCCATCGCTGCCAGAGATCGATCTGATCGTGGGTGACAATCAACCGGCGAACTGTGTCAGTTTTGCTGGCACCATCAAGTGGCGGGAGAACCAGCCAGTCACGACCACTGAGGTCTCAGAACTAGCGGCGAAAGCGCTGGCTGTGCCGGGGGTCACGCCAAACACCCCGTTAGTTGCCGTCTGCCCGGCTGGGGCTGAGCCTGATTTCCGGCTAAAACAGGTTTGGACTGCCACTGATCTGCTGGCTGCCTGGCCTTAGCCCCTTGAACACACCAGGCTGTCGGTAGGTGGGGTTAGCCTTAGCGGATGCTTAGAGTTACCTTCACCGCACCGCTGGGCGGTGGCCAGCACGGGCAGGGGTTCTATACGTGGGTCGAGACTGATGAGGAGACCACCGATCTGCTTAACGATTTGCCCGTGCCCCGCGTCGGGTTTCAGGCCATCAAGTGTCAGGCGACCATCGGGAAAACCACCTGGAAAACCTCCGTCTTCCCCAACAAGGGCAATTTCCTGCTGCTCGTTGCGGGGCGCGTTCGTAAGGCCGAGAACCTAGAGGTAGATGATCCGGTGACGGTTCACTTGGACATCCTCGCCACGTGAAGCCGAAGCCGGCATCGTTCGAAACCACCACCATCCACCCGTCGAGCGCGGTCGCTGCGCTCCCTACTCAACCGCCGGTGGGGGGATGGGTGGCGGCGCGGGTTAGGTCGGCGGCTAGGAGTTCGGGGGCGCGGCCACGCAGGTGGGTGCCCGTCTCAACGTGTTCTAGGTGGTCGATGTCGCCGAATTCGTGCATTCGGTTGACCAGGTCGCCGCGCGAGTAGGGCACCACCACGTCCACCTCGACGTCGGGCCGGGGCAGCTCGGCGGCGATGAGCGCCCGTAATTCGGCCAATCCCTCGCCGGTGTGAGCGGAGACGACGATGGTGCGCGGCTCCTTGCGCAGCACCCGCCCGATCACCTCGGGGTCGGACACATCGGCCTTGTTCAACACCACCACCTCGGGCACGTCGTCAATGCCGTCGATCTCGGCCAGCACCTCGCGGACGGCCGCGATCTGCCCCTCGGGGTCGGGGTGCGAAGCGTCCACCACATGCAGCAGCAGCGCGGCGTCGCCCACCTCCTCCAGCGTTGAGCGGAACGCCTCGACCAGCTGCGTTGGCAACTGCCGAACAAACCCAACCGTGTCGGCCAGCGTGTACACGCGCCCATCGGCCGTCTTGGCCCGGCGAACCGTGGGGTCAAGCGTGGCGAACAGCGCGTTCTCTACCAACACACCCGCATCCGTCAACGCATTTAACAGCGATGATTTGCCCGCGTTCGTGTATCCCGCGATGGCCACGTTCGGGATGGCGTTGCGCAGACGAGTTTGCCGCTTGGTCTCCCGCGCCGGGGCCATCGCCTTGATTTCGCGGCGCAGTTTTGCCATGCGGTCGCGGATGCGGCGACGATCCAGCTCGATCTTGGTTTCGCCAGGGCCGCGCGAACCCATGCCCGCGCCCTGGCCACCCACCTGTCCACCGGCCTGCCGCGACATCGAGTCACCCCAGCCCCGCAGGCGGGGCAGCAGGTATTCAAGCTGCGCCAGCTCCACCTGGGCCTTGCCCTCGCGGCTCTTGGCGTGCTGGGCAAAGATATCGAGAATCAGTGCGGTGCGGTCGATCACCTTGACCTTGACGATATCTTCTAGCGCGCGACGCTGGGATGGGGCGAGTTCGGTGTCGGCGATCACGGTGTCGGCGCCAACATCGACGACAATGTCGGCCAGCTCCTGGGCCTTGCCGGAGCCGAGGTAGGTACCGGGGTCGGGCTTCTGGCGGCGCTGCAATACACCCTCCAGCACGTTCGAGCCAGCGGTCTCGGCAAGAGCGGCCAGCTCGCGCAGGCTCACCTCCGCCTCCCGCGCGGCAGCCTCACCACCGGAGTACATGCCGATCAGGACGACGCGCTCTAGGCGAAGTTGCCGGTACTCCACCTCGGTGACGTCTTGCAATTCGGTAGAAAGCCCTTCGACGCGGCGCAGGCGGGAGCGTTCCTCTAGCTCCATCTGGTCGCCATCGTGCGCCGTGTGTACGGTGCCACCTTCGGCGCGGGCCGTCCCGGCGCGCGCTAGCACACGGGCCACCACATCGTTTGCGATGTCCTGCGCGGAGCGCTCGTCGGCCACAGGTTCTGGCGGGGTTTGAGTCAAGTTCAATCCTTTTATTGTTGATGCAACCCTCAGTTTCCCACGCCCAGGCTCAGGACACCCACTCAATTACCGATTCCGGTCCGTGACTGGCACCCAGCCGGTGCGTGGAATGGTTTCGACAAGCCCAACCACCGTGTGCGTAAGATGCGACGGTGAGCGAGTTGCTGCCGGATGTGACTGAGCATTACTTCACTGGCGAGCCAGCGAGAGATGATGAGCGGCGACGGCTGACGGTGCGCCTGGCCGGGCGTGAGGTCGAGGTGGAGGTGGCATCCGGCGTGTTTTCCCCTGGCCGCCTCGATCCCGGCACGGGTGTGCTACTGAATGAGACGCCCACCCCACCAGCATCGGGCGACCTGCTCGATCTGGGCTGTGGTTGGGGGCCGATCACCCTCTCCCTGGCCCTCGCCGCCCCCGATGCGACCGTTTGGGCCGTGGATATCTCCCGGCGAGCGCTCGACCTGACCCTACGCAATGCGCAGCGGCTCGGGCTGGCCAATGTGCGAACCTGCCTGCCCGATGAAGTGCCCACCGAGACGCGATTCGCGGCCATCTGGTCGAACCCGCCCATTCGGGTGGGCAAGGAGATGCTGCACGCGATGTTGGGAGAGTGGCTACCGAGGTTAACCCCTACGTCGATTGAGCCGGTCGAAACCAGCGATGGTTCGGGTGCCTGGCTAGTAGTACACAAGAATCTTGGTGCGGACTCCCTGGCCCGTTGGATTGAGGCCGACCTGAATCTCACCACCCGACGTGCCACCACTTCCAAGGGGTATCGCATCCTCCACGTCAGCCGCTAAGCAAACCAAAGCCCGGCTGGCATGAAGAACTGGTGATTCCGTGGCAACCGGGATGCTGTGCCACGGCTGCCAGTACGTTAGGCTTCCCTGGTTATATAACTACGAGCGCAAGGAGGCGCACATGGCAAGCGTGGCAAGTAACCACATCATGGCTGCCGTCGTGGGTAGTGCCGGATCGGGCATGACCACGATTGTTGAGGCAGTGTTGCACAGGGCTGGGGCGATCCCCCGTCCGGGCAACATTGCAGCCGGCACCACAGTTACCGATTTTCAGCCCGAGGAAATAGCGCGGCAGACCACGCTCTCCTCGGCGTTGACCTACCTCAACTGGACCAGCGACGACGGCAAGAAACACCAGATCACCCTGGCCGACACCCCCGGCCACCCCGACTTTATTGGCGGCGTCGATGCGACACTATCCGCCGCCGATCTGGCCATCGTTGTCGTCTCCGCTCAAACTGGCGTCACCGCTGGTACGCGGGCTGCCTGGGCCGCCGCCGACGCTGCGGGCGTGCCGCGCATCGTGCTGGTCAGCTCTGCCGACCGCCCGCAGGCGAACTTCCGCCGCGTGCTGGGCGAGCTACGCGACGCCTTCGGCTCGCACCTGTTCCCCATCCAGTTGCCGATTGGCGAGGAAGATGACTTCCGGGGCATCGCTGGCGTGTTAGGCCGCCGCGCCCTACTGCTCGGCCCCGATGGCAAGCAGGTTATCGAGGTCATCCCGCCAGAGCTGGAGGACGAGGTAGCGACGCTGCACGACGAGGTAACCGAGGAAATCGTCTCGCATTACGACGACCTCATGGAAGCGTACTTCGAGGGCAACGAGCCGACGATGGACGAGCTGATCGCCAAGCTGGCCGAGCGGATCGCCGCGGGCGATGCGGTGCCCGTGATCGTGGCCTCCGGCGTCACCGAAACCGGCGTGGATCGCCTCATCGAGTGGCTTTGTCGCATCGAGCCGGTAGTCGCCAAGCGCGACGCATCCATCGTCATGGCCGACGGCACCGAGGTTTCGGTGGCCAGGGATCCAGCTGGCGACCCGCTGGTGCATGTGTTCCAGAACGTGGCTGACCCCTTCCTGGGCCAGATCGCCACCTTCAAGGTACTCTCCGGATCGATCAAGACCGGCGACCGCCTGCGCAATGCCACCACCGGCACCGAAGAGCGCATCGGTAACCTGTTCCGCCTGCGCGGCAAGGAACACCTGCCCGTCGAGTCGCTCAGTGCGGGTGATGTGGGCGCCGTGGCGAAGCTGTCGGACACCCCGGCTGGCTCGCTGCTGTGGAACAAGAGTTCTGGAGGCGCCAAGCCGCGCCCGGTTCCGGCCCGTCCCCCGGTGTACTCCGTGGTGCTTATTCCGGTCAGTCAGGCCGCCACCGAGAAGCTATCGACCGCCCTGCAACGCGCCGTCGCCGAAGACCCGACGCTGATTATCGACCGTAAGGACGGCCTGACCATTCTGCGCGGCCTGGGCGACACGCACGTCGCCGTCACGGTGGACCGCCTAAAGCGCATCTTCAACGTGAACGTCACCACCGAGCCGGAGCCTGTCGCCTACCTGGAGACCATCTCCAAGAAGGTCGAGATGGAGGGCAAGGTCAAGAAGCAGACCGGTGGCTCCGGTCAATTCGCCGTGGTGCAACTCGTGGTCTCGCCGCTGGGGCAGGGCGAGGGCTTCCAGTTCATCGATTCCGTGGTGGGTGGCTCCGTGCCGCGTAACTTCATCCCGGCGGTCGAGAAGGGTGCCCGCATGGCCCTGGAGCGGGGTGGCCCCAACGGCTTCCCCATCGTCGATATCTCTGTTGAGCTGGTAGACGGTAAGGCACACTCGGTGGACTCCTCCGATATGGCGTTCCAGAACGCGGCGCTCACCGGCGTCAAGGAGGCCATGTCTAAGGCCGGTTCCATCGTGTTGGAGCCGATCATGACCGTGAAGGTCACCGTGCCCAACGACTACCAGGGTGCCGTGATGCAGGACCTCTCGGGACGCCGTGGCCGCGTGCAGGACACCCAGATGACCGATGGCGGCGACGCCACGATCATCGCCTCGGTGCCGCAGGCCGAGCTGGGCCGCTACATGGCCGATCTGCGCTCCTTCACCCAGGGCCACGCCTCCCTGGTGATCGAACCGAGCCACTACGAGCGCCTAATGGGCGAACTCCCCAAGAAACCGGAGTAACCCCCACCGGTGGTTGAGATAGGCCCGCCAGGGCCGTATCGAAGCCACCCGCACACCGCTGAGGAGGCCCCGCCGCGAATCGTTTGCGGCGGGGCCTCCGTTGTATCAGAGGCGATACAACCCGGACTGCCGCGCGCAGGTACCGCTTTCTATCACGTGCCACACCCGTGGTGGTACACTTTGTTTATGCCCACACTGAAGGAACGCGCGCAGGTGACCATCACCAGCGATGTCAGACATGCGCTAGACCTCGGTGCGCGTCGGTGGCCAGAAGCGGCGGCCAGACCTGCCGTGCTGTTGGCTC
>WQZL01000088.1 GCA_009780755.1 Promicromonosporaceae bacterium
CCCACAGCACGAGCGCGCTCAGTGAGGCGCCAGCCAGCTGTGAGGTCCAGTAGGGCGCAACATCACGCCAGGAGGCGCGGCCAACGATGGCTAGGCCAAGGGTGACGATGGGGTTGAAGTGCCCGCCGGAAACGTGGGCGAACACGGCAATCGCGGCCATCAGCATCAGACCACCGGCCAAGGAGATGGTCACGATGGACGAATCGCCCATGAAGCCCATCGTGGCGGTGCCGACGATGCCGAGTACCAGCATGAACGTGCCGATCACTTCGGCGGCCATGCGGGTGGCGAGGTGGTAGTGCCGCGCCTCGGGGGTCGCGGTGGCGTCGATCGAAACCGAGCCGTCGTCGTAGATGACGAATTCCTGAGACATCTGAGGACTCCTTAGTGAGCCAGAAAGTGTGAACACGCAGCACGCTACCCGTGATTCAGGGGGAAACCGAGCAAGAAACACGGAGTTGCCCCACAGAAGGCGTTCGCGCGCCAAGAAGACGAGAAGGCCCGCCATGAGGCAGAGTTGCCCCATGAAGCCTCCCATCACCGTAACCATCACCGGCGCCGCCGGCATGATCGGCTACTCGCTGCTGTTCCGCGCGGCGGCCGGATCGATGCTCGGCAAGGACACCCCGGTTCGTTTGCGCCTGCTGGAAGTGCCGCAGGCGGTACGCGTCGCCGAGGGGGTGGCGATGGAGCTGGACGATTGCGCCTACCCGCTGCTGGTATCCGTGGATGTCACCGACGATCCGATGATCGCCTTCGAGGGCGCAAACCTGGCGCTAATGGTTGGGGCATGGCCGCGTCGGGTTGGTCAGGAGCGCTCCGACCTGCTGAACGCCAACGGTCACATCTTTGCCACGCAGGGACAAGCGATAAATGACGTGGCGGCTGACGACGTGCGGGTGTTGGTGGTTGGTAACCCCTCGAACACGAATGCGCTGATCGCCGCCATAAACGCCCCGGATGTGCCCAAGGATCGTTTCTCCGCGCTAACCCGCCTTGACCACAACCGTGCCATGTGGCAGTTGGCGCAACACGCGGGCGTTCACGTCACCGAGGTGCGTCGCATGTCAATCTGGGGTAACCACTCGGTCACGCAGTATCCAAACGTGTTCCACGCGCAGGTGGCCGGACGCCCTGGCTCGGAGCTGGCCGCCGACACTCGGTGGCTAAAGGAGGAGTTCATTCCCGAGGTGGCCGAACGGGGCGCTCGCGTGCTGGAGGTGCGGGGATCCTCCTCGCAGGCATCGGCCGCCGACGCCTCAATCCAGCACGTCCGCGACTGGTATTTCGGCACCAAGGCAGGAGAGTGGAGCAGCGCCGCAATTTGGACGGATGGGGAGTATTACGACATCCCCGGCGGCCTGGTCTGTTCATTCCCGGTAACCAGCGATGGACAGCGCTGGTCAGTAGTCGAGGGGCTAGAGATAGACCCGCTCTCTCGCCGCTACATTGACGTATCCGTGGCCGAACTGGTTGAGGAACGCGAGGCCGTGCGCGCCCTCGGGCTGATTTAGCTCGACAGGTTCAACCGCCGAAAGTGGCGAACTGGGCCTGGAAGCGAGCCGTCTCATCCTGGATGAAGGTGGCCTTCTTCTCATAAGAGTTAGCGAACTGCTTGGAGTGGTGACCGCAGAACAGCAGCTCGCCAGCCGTCAGGCCCACGCGCACGTACGCCTGCGCGCCGCAGCGGTCGCAGCGATCCGTCGCATCCAACGCGGCGGTCTGAGCTGTACACGTCGTCTTCGGGGCGGTCAAGGTTGTCATGTCTTTATTAGAACCACCTGGCCGCCCACGAGCCAAGCCAAATTGCCTGGGTTCGCCCTGGGCGTAGCGCCCCCGATCAATGAGCGACATCTACTAGCCTTGCCTCCCGTGACTGAGTCTTACAGCGCCCGCCATCTCTCCGTGTTGGAGGGGCTTGAAGCGGTGCGCAAGCGCCCCGGCATGTATATCGGCACCACCGACTCCCGCGGCCTGATGCACTGCCTGTGGGAGATCATCGACAACTCCGTTGACGAAGCCCTCGCCGGGTTTGCCAAGAACATCACCGTGGTGCTGCACGCCGACTCTTCCGTTACCGTCACCGATGATGGCCGCGGTATTCCCGTGGATGTCGAGCCGAAGACCGGCCTGACTGGTGTCGAGGTCGTGTTCACCAAGCTGCACGCGGGCGGCAAGTTCGGCGGCGGCTCCTACAACGCCTCGGGTGGTCTGCATGGCGTCGGCGCCTCCGTGGTCAACGCGCTCTCCTCGCGCCTTGATGTGGAGGTGGATCGTGCGGGCAAGACGTACCGGATGGCGTTCTTGCGGGGCGAACCCGGTGTGTTCAAGGATGGTGCAACCGGGCCTGACCCGGATTCTCCGTTCCAGCCGTTCACCGACCACTCCGAGCTGACACAGATTGGCCGCGTGAAAAAGGGCGTTACCGGCACCCGCGTGCGCTACTGGGCCGATCGGCAAATCTTTTTAAAGACGGCAGCCTTCCAGTACGACGATCTGGTCACCCGCGTCCGGCAAACCACGTTCCTGGTGCCCGGCCTGACCATCGTCGTCACCGACGAGCGTGGCCTGCCCGGCACCCCCGGCGAGTTTGGGCCGCATACCGAGACCTTCCGCCACACCGGCGGCACGTCGGACTTCGTGGAGTACCTGGCACCGGACCCACCCGTCACCGGCACCTGGGTGCTGCGCGGCGTCGAGGAGTTCACCGAGATGGTGCCGGTACTCGATGATCGCGGGCACATGACCCCACAGGAGGTTACCCGCGAATGTGAGGTGGACATCGCGCTGCGCTGGGGCACCGGCTACGACACCTCGGTGCGCACCTTCGTCAACATCATCTCCACCCCCAAGGGCGGCACGCACCTGTCCGGGTTCGAGGCCGGACTGCTGAAGGTGGTGCGCAAGCAGATCGAGGCCAACGCGCGCCGTCTGAAGATCACCGCGAAGGATGGCGCCGAGTCGAAGATTGAAAAAGATGACGCGCTCGCGGGCCTGACCGCCGTGGTGACCGTGCGCCTAGCGGAGCCGCAGTTCGAGGGGCAGACCAAGGAGGTGCTGGGCACCGCCGCCGTGCGCGGCATCGTGCTACGCACCGTGGACCGCGAGCTGACCGAGATTCTCACCTCCACCAAGCGCGACGAGAAGGCGCAGGCCGCTCTCCTGCTCGACAAGATCGTTTCCGAGATGCGTGCCCGGGTCTCGGCCCGGAAGCAAAAGGAGATTTCCCGGCGGAAGAACGCGTTGGAAACCTCCTCTCTGCCGGCCAAACTGGCCGACTGCCGCTCCGATGATGTGGACCGCTCCGAGCTGTTCATCGTCGAGGGTGACTCGGCGCTCGGCACGGCCAAGCTGGCCCGCTCCTCGGACTTCCAGGCGCTGCTGCCGATTCGCGGCAAGATTCTCAACGTACAAAAGGCATCGATCTCCGACATGCTGCGCAATGCCGAGTGCGCGGCGATCATTCAGGTGATCGGGGCCGGGTCTGGCCGCTCGTTTGATCTGGAGGCGGCGCGCTACGGCAAGATCGTGCTGATGACGGACGCCGATGTGGACGGCGCGCATATCCGTACGCTGTTGTTGACGCTGTTCTACCGCTACATGCGACCGCTGGTGGAGGATGGGCGCGTGTACGCAGCCGTGCCGCCGCTGCACCGCATTGAGGTGATTGGCGGGCGCGGCAAACCGAACGAGTACGTATATACGTACTCCGAGGCCGAGTTGCAGGCGACGCTTAAGCAGCTGAATCGTTCGGGCAAGAAGTACAAGGACGATATTCAGCGGTATAAGGGTCTCGGTGAGATGGACGCCAACCAGTTGGCCGAGACCACGATGGACCCGCGCTTCCGCACACTGCGCCGGGTGCGCGCCGAGGACGGCGAGGCCGCCGAGCGCGTCTTCGAGCTGCTGATGGGTTCCGAGGTGGCCCCCCGCAAAGACTTCATCGTCGCCGGCGCCTCCGCCCTAGACCGCAACCAGATCGACGCCTGACCTCGTCATTGCTTACCGCAGCAGGGTCATGCCCGCTCGCTTCGCGGCTTTAGCGTCGAAGGTCATCATTTCTGAGCGGCCGTCGCTTTGGCTGATTGCCGCAGCCAGCGCATTGGCGAAGTCTGCGCCTTGCTTATCGACGGCACGCAACGCGATGTAGGTCAAGTCCGGGTTCTGGGAGATCAAGGTCGATGATTCCAGTAGCTGTCGGATGAAGGTTGAAACCTCAGCGGGCGTTAGCTGGTATCGACGGGTCAATACCCACCAGGTCTCGGCCAAAATTACCTGGGATAGATAGCCGGGAGACTCTGGCGTCAGGCCGTCAATCAGTTGATCGGCTAAGAAGGTCTGCTTTTCGTCATCTCGCATGGCGTAGCGAATGATGACGTTGGTATCCAGTCCGATCATCAGAGTGCCTCGGCGGCGGCGTCCGCGATGGTCTCGTTCATCTGCTCCACGGTCACGGCTGGGCCAAGGTGGAGCCCGAAGAACCCCTTCAGGCTCTGCACGGGATAGGTAGCTGGGCGCAACTCGAAGGCGCCGTCGGGACGTTCAACAAACTGAAGCCGCGAACCCGGCTCAAGTCCAAGTGCACGCCGTACGGCGACCGGTACCGTGATTTGCCCCTTGGTGGTCATGGCTGCCGAAGGCATATCCCGCTCCTTACCTAGTAATGCAATCCTTACGCAAGGTTACGCCTTCGGAGTCTCGCACGCAGGCTGCTGAACTGAGCAACCGCCACTCGCATAGTGGTCATGGCCATCGGCATACACTTCTCCGATGGAGTTGATGACGGAGCGGTTGATCCTGCGACGATGGCGGGATTCGGATCGTGAGCCGCGCGCCGCGATGACCGCCGACCCGGAAGTGATGGAGTTCTATCCACGCACGCTCGACCGCGCGGCCAGCGACGCCAACATCGACTTCCTGGACGGTAACTTAGAAAGGTTCGGCTACGGCTTCTGGGCGCTGGAGATGCAGGCCACCGGCCAGTTCATCGGCTGCGCGGGAATACAGGATGTGCCCTTTGAGGCATCCTTCACCCCGGCCGTCGAGATCGGCTGGCAGCTGACCCGTGACGCCTGGGGGCACGGTTACGCCACAGAGGCAGCCCGGGGCGTCTTGGCACACGCCTTTGGAACCCTGGGCTTAAGCGAGATCGTCGCCTTCGCCGTCAAGACCAACTATCGCTCGCGGGCCGTGATGGAACGCCTCGGTATGACCCACAATCCCGCCGACGACTTTGACCGCCCCTCGATCCCCGAAGGCAATCCCCATCGCCGCCATGTGCTTTACCGTCTCAAGGCGGCTGAGGCATAAATCAATTGCCACCCCTCGCCTAGATCGGCGACGCTTGGCCCATGACTACCTCCGCTCGCCCAAAGCCGTGGGCCGCTTACACAACGCCGGAGTTCTGGGCCGACGAGCACATCTCGGCCCAGCTGCTCGCCGCTCACTTGAACCCGGGCTGGGACGCGGCCTCGCGCAACCACGCCACCATCGACCGGGCCGCGGCCTGGCTGGCCGAGCGTTTCAAGATGGCCGAATGGTTCGGGCTTGGCGAAAATGTGCAGGTGCTCGATCTCGGCTGCGGCCCCGGCTTGTATGCGATTCGACTCGCTCGCGCCGGAGCCGCTGTGACCGGCTTAGACGTGTCGCCGCGCTCCATCGAACACGCCCGGACGACCGCCGCTGCGGAGGGGCTGAACTGTGACTTTCGGGTGGCCAACTATCTGACCGATGACCTGGGTGGCCCGTATGACCTCGCGCTGTTCTCCTATGAGGACGTGTGCGTACTCAGCCCAACCCAGCGAGCCGCGCTGCTGCGCAAGGTGCGCGAATCGCTCACCCCGGGCGGTGTGCTTGCGATGGATGTGACCGCGGCGGCCCGGTTTGATGCCGAACAGGAGGGCGTCCGTGCGGCCGATGATCTGGACGGCGGCTTCTGGGCGCCATCCCCGTACCACGGCCTCGCCGAGACCTGGAAATACCCGGAGCGGCGACTTGTTCTAGACCACTACACCATCACCAAGGATGGGGTAGCCCGCGAGTTCTGGAACTGGACGCAGTGCCTGACCCCGGCCGAGGTAACCGCCGAGCTGCGCGCGGCGGGCTTCGGCTCCTGCGATCTCTACGGTGACCTGGCCGGAGCTCCCTATGACGAGCAGGCCCCATCTTTCGCCGTCCTTGGGGCCTGAGCCAGGGTGGTTTCGACACGTCGCTCGTTCCTCGCTTCTACTCAACCACCCGAAGAGCCCGGATGGTTGAGTAGAGAGCGGAGCGACCGTGTCGAAACCACTTGACTGGGAGCCGGGCAGTTGGGCCTGTCGAAGCCACTCGGTTAGACGCTGCGGAGGGCTACCGTGGGGCTGACGCGGGCGGCGCGAGTGGCGGGCTGAAGACCGGCCAGAGCGCCGACCACTATTGAAAGTAGCGGGCCGATGAGCAGAGCCATCGTGGGGATGACGATGGGCTGGTTCGCGGCTATGGCGAACCCGGCCGCTGCCGTCGCGCCTAACGCGAGGCCCGCTAGGCCACCGAGGGCAGATAGGGCGATGGCCTCCGCTGTGAACTGGGTGGCGATCTGGCCGGGCCGGGCGCCAAGCGCTCGGCGGAGGCCGATCTCCCCGCGCCGCTCCATCACCGTGACCACCATCGTGTTCGTGATACCGACGCCGCCCACCAGCAGTGCGATGCCACCGAGCGCCAGACCAAGCGTGGTCAGCGCATCGTCCGCGGCCTCGCGGGCCGCGCTCAGATCGGCCAGGCGGGTAACCGACACCTGATGCGGGGCGCCCGGATTAGCCGTTGAGGCGAGTAGTTCGGTCACCTCGGCTATGCGGCCCGGCTCGGCCCGCACGAATACCTCCGCGATGTCCCCGATGCCATCCTCGACGGCAAACCGCTCCCGCACCCAGCGGTCGCCCAGGATGGCCGAGGTCTCGATGATGCCGCCCGCCAGTCCAGAATCGGCGAGAATGCCAAGCACCCCATACCACTGACCACCAATGAACACGCGGTCGCCCGCCCGCTCCACGCCGAGGCGCTGCGCCGCCGTCGCCCCGAGTACCGTTACCGGCAACCCGCGCGTAGCCTCATCGAACCAGCGGCCCGACGCCACCTGCGCGTCCACCGCAGCCAGCACGTCGGGCCGGGCGACGGACACGGTAATGCCGCCGGTCTGGGTGATGGGCATCAGGTCGGTACGAAATACGCCCAGCCCCTGCGGCGGGGTCTCGAACACGCCCACCCGAAGCACGCCGTCTTGCCGGGCAATCATCTCCGGGGCAGCCTTGGGTAGCACCAGCGGCTGCTGGTCGTGACCAGAACCGGGCCAAACAATCGCCAGGTCGGCACCCAGGGCATCTAGCTCGGCGAGCAGCTGAGCTTGATTCGACGCCGACACCCCGGTGAGCGCCACCAGGGAGGCGATGCCAAGCGCCACACCGAGGGCAGACAAGGCAGTGCGCAACGGACGACCGGTAAGGCCGGTACCGGCCGTGCGCAGCAAATCGAGGGGAGTCAGGCTAGGCATGACGCCCCCTGTCGGAGCGGCTTGTTGGGGCGGATCGCCTGGGCGGCTGGCTCGGTAACTACCCCATCTCGGATGCGGATGCGCCGGGCGAAGTGGCTGGCCACCTCCTCATCATGGGTGACCACCACGACAGCGGTGCCGAGCGCCGCGATGCCGGAAAGCAACTCCACAATGGCCGCACCGGTAGCGGTGTCGAGCGCCCCGGTCGGCTCGTCGGCAATGAGGATGCCGGGATTACGCACCAGGGCGCGGGCGATGGCAACGCGCTGCTGCTCGCCACCCGATAGCTCCGTGGGACGGTGAGTGAGTCGATGGCTAAGCCCCACAGCTTCCAGCGCCTCGGCGGCTCGCCGCCGCCGCAGCGTGTGCCGCACCCCGGAATAAAGCAGGCCGGTGGCGACGTTCTCCACGGCCGTATGCGTCGGCAGCAGATGGAACTGCTGAAAGACGAAGCCGATGCGCTGCGAACGCAGTGCCGAACGCTTGCGCTCGGACAGTTCGGCTACCGGCCGCCCATCTACCAGCACCTCGCCCGTGGAGGGGTTATCGAGGGTGCCAAGTATGGACAGGAGCGTACTCTTGCCAGAGCCAGACGGGCCGACGACAGCCACCTGATCGCCCGACGCAATGGTCAGGTCGGTGGCTTGCAGCACAGTCAGCGACGGCGGACCAGGATAGGTCTTGGTGACACCGCGAACTTCGAGAACGGGGGCAGGGGATGGACTTGTTGTTCTCGCCGTCGAATGAGGGGAGAAGGGTGTTGAGGAAGTAGGGGTTTTCATCGAGCCAACACCACCAAATCACCCTCGGCCAACTCGCCGCCGATCACCTGCGCCCGGGCATCTGCGACCAGGCCGATCTGCACCTCGACGCGCCGGGCAACCTGCCCATCCCATACCTCGACGGCATAACCGCCCTGAGCCGTAGCAAGCAAGGCCGTAACCGGAACCACCAGGGTGACGGGCTGTTCGGCATCGTCATGAACGGTGACGCTCACCGAACCGGGCCGAGCCGCCACCGGCAGCGCACCCGCATTGGGCAAGATGAGCGCGCTCGGTAGCGTCATGCCATCATCGGTGGGCTGACCGCCCGGATCGATAGCGGCAATCGTGGCGCCAAGCTGTGCGCCATCGCGCAGGGCGACCGTGACAGCCCCACCGGGCAGCAGCTCGCGGGCCTGCGCCTCGGTGAGCAGCGCCGTAACGTGCAGGGACGTTTCGCTGGCCGTAGCCGGACTCACCCCCGCATCACCCAGGCGGGCCGTCACCTGATCGATGCGGATGCTGGGCGCCTGCGTGACCACCACCATTGCGGGCGAAAACTCCCCGGTCACCTCGGCGCCCAAATCCCGCTGCCACTGGCGGACGGCCTCGCGGGTACGCCAATCAAAGCGGTCACCCGGCTCGCGGGCGGTCAAGAACCCGAGGACACTTAGGTTTTCTTCAAGCTGCCGCACATCCTCGCCCCGCGCGGACTCAACGGTCAGGTCGCGCCAGAACGGGCGCTCTCCCTGGAACAACACGACGGGTATACCGTCCGCCTCGAACACCTGCGCGCCGTGGCCGATGATCGCCCCGGTGGTAGGCAGCACGGTAATCATGCCCTCAACGAAGGGTAGAGGCTGGGCCTCGCCGTAGGTGAGTTGTCCGCTCAGCCGCACCTCGGAGGTGAGCGTGCCCCGCTCGACGGGGGCAACCACTGGCTCTTGCCAGACGGCATCGGAGGCGGCGGAATCGGCCACTACCTGCGGGATAAACACGACACCAAGCGCCCCGATGACAAGGAGACTAAAGGCTGCCGCTGCCTTCTTGGCGCCCATCAGCCGACCCCAATCGTGTGATCGCCGACGATTACCCACCAGTCGAAACCGATGTGGTCATCCGCCTCAAAGGGCACCCACGCCTCGGGATCGAGGGCATCGACGATGGCGTCGCGGAACTGCTCTGCCGTGATGTGGTTGGGCAGGTAGATGGTGGGGCCGCCCGGCGCCGGATCGGGCATCCAGGTATGCCCGGCAGCCCGCGCCCGGGCCGCGAACTCCAGGGCGTTTACCTGCAACTCGGCCAGCAGCGCCTCCATTGCTGGCTCATCCATGAAACCCGCGTCCGTCTGATCGAAGTACGGGTGGGCTTCCTCACAGGCGGCCCATGTCGCCGCCATATCCGGGTCATCAGTAAAGAATGCGGCGCCGATAGGGGCGACCATCCACCCCCCGGCAGGGCTTTCGGCCATAGTTAAAAAGAGGTCTGTCATGTCTCAGGACTTCCCTGACGGTTGTGTGTCAGGACATTGCTGACGTTTGGTGTGTCAGGACATTGCTGACAGTTGGTGTTGTTTGAGGTGGTTGATGCCGAG
>WQZL01000089.1 GCA_009780755.1 Promicromonosporaceae bacterium
AACTATCCCGAGCCGGACGTCCGTCGTCTTTGTCTGCGTCGAACCGGATGCCTGTCGCGCAAATCAGGTAAAAACTGCGACAGGCATCCGGTTCGACGCAGAAAAAGACGACGGAAGTCCGGTTCGGTGTGGGTGGGTTAGTTGTGGACTACTACGCCGGTGCGGATGATGGGGGTGGGGTTGGCGATGATGTCGCCGACGGGGCAGTGGGCCTCGATGTAGGCGGCAAACTTCTCGAACTCCTCCTGACTGTGCGGACCCTCGAAGTGCATCTCGTAGCGCACCTCGGTAAAACCGTTGCGGACATTTGGGTCTTTGCCGAAGAAGCCATCGGTGTTCAGGTCGGCATCGACGGTGACGTGGAAGCCGCGCAGGTCGATGCCCTGGGCCTCGGCAAACGCAAAGGCGACGATGGTTTGGCAGGCGCCGAGCGCGCAAATAACGGCCTCGACCGGGGTCATGCCGGTATCGGTGCCGCCGAGTGCTGGCGGTTCGTCGATCAGCAATGTGAAGTCGCGAGTAGTGGTCTCGACGCGCATACCGTCGTCGATCTTCTTGGCCTTGGCCGAGAACGTGAGTTCCATGTGATCTCCCTCTTGGGTACGAGCCGGATCTCCACTGATCGCGACTTCCACCGCCCATCATCGCAGATCGAGCCATTTCCGTAATCATCATCTGACCGGACGCCCGCATGACAGCACCAGTTTTGCGACACATCGCGCTGTCTTTGCCAAAAACTCAGCGATTGATGCCCTTTTCGGGGCCAGAACCGTGTACTATCGTTATCGAACGGTAACATTGGCGATACGGGAGGACGTGGACGTGACAATCACGAACCTACGGGTAGGTGGCATCGACCTCGTTCGCAGCTCGGCGGACTCCGTGATCGTTTTGTGGGGCGCCATCGACGCCTCGCTGCGCGGGCAGGCCAGCGGTGCGCTGGCCGGGGCGCTGGCTCGGAACCTGCCGATAGTGGTGGATGTAAGCCAAGTTGACTTCATGGATTCCTCCGGTGGGGCCTTCATCATGCAGCTAGCCGCACTTGGCCGAGACGAAGGATTTTCCGTGGAGTTTCGCGATCCGCCGCCAGTGGTCGAATCGCTCCTGCTGCTGACAGGACGGAAGTATGCCGCCTGATTTCCAGGAGGTGAGCAGCCGCTACGACTTAGCCTTCTTAGAAGTTTTCGTTGCCCCGCCGTGAGCCACTGCGGCTGCCGTGGCCGCGCCGACAATTCCGGCCGCATTGCGTAGCTTGGCCGGAACCACCTTGGCCCGCAGGTTGAGCAGCGGCAGGAACTCCGTGTGCTTTTTCGAGACGCCACCGCCGATCACGATCACGTCGGGAGAAAGCAGCATCTCAACGGTCTCGAAATAACGCTGTAGGCGCTCGGCCCACGCCTCGAAGGAGAGTCCCTCGCGCTCCCTGGCTGAGTCCGCCGCCCGGCTCTCGGCGCCCACCCCATCAATCTCTAAATGCCCCAACTCGGTGTTGGGCACCAGCACGCCATCAACAATCAACGCCGAACCGATGCCGGTGCCAAGCGTGCACACGAGTACCACACCCTTACGGCCCTTCGCGGCCCCATATCGCTGCTCACCGATGCCTGCGGCGTCGGCATCGTTGACCGCCGTGACATGACGCCCCGTCACATCACGAAGAAGCGCGGGCAGGTTCACCCCCGTCCACGACTTGTCGAGATTAGCAATGAAGCGAACCACGCCGTGATCCATCGGGGCAGGGAAAGCAACTCCGAGAGGCGCCTTCTTCGGTAATTCGAAGGAACCCACCAGCTTGGCAACGATATCGGCCACCGCCAGCGGTGTCGAGGTGGCCGGGGTGGGGATGCGCAGCCGCTCGGCGGTTAGCTCGCCGGTTCGTAGATCAACCGGTGCCCCCTTGATGCCCGATCCGCCAATATCGATGCCGAAAGCGATGTCCATGACTCCATCTAACACCCGATAAGGGAGGATGGTTCCCATGAACGCCCAAACTGATCGGGTACTCGCCCAAGTCGAGGAACGCGGCATCCGGTTTATTCGCCTCTGGTTCACTGACGTACTCGGTACGCTCAAATCGGTGGCTATCACCCGCGAGGAACTAGAGCAAGCCTTCGATGAGGGCATTGGGTTCGATGGCTCGGCCATCCAGGGCTTAACCCGCGTCTATGAGGCCGACATGTTGGCCAAACCGGACCCGGCCACCTTCCAGGTGCTGCCGTGGCGCGGTCAAACCCAGGGCACGGCCCGGATGTTCTGCGACATCCTCACCCCTGACGGCGCTCCCTCCCTAGCCGACCCGCGCAACGTGTTGCGGCGTGCATTGACCAAGGCCGCAAGCCTTGGATTCTCCCTCTACACCCACCCCGAGGTGGAGTTTTACCTCTTTGAGCAGCAGGCCGACCAAGCCGCCGCGCCGATCCCCGTGGATTCAGGCGGATATTTCGACCATGTGGCCCGCGGATCAACGCACGACTTTCGGCGGGCTGCCATCGCCATGCTAGAGACGATGGGCATCTCGGTGGAATACTCCCACCATGAGGCGGGACCGGGGCAAAGCGAGATCGATCTGCGCTCTGCCGATGCCCTGACTACCGCCGATAACCTGATGACCTTCCGCACGCTGGTCAAAGAGATCGCCCTAGAACACGGCGTGTTCGCCACCTTCATGCCCAAGCCGCTGGTCGATCAACCCGGCTCCGGGATGCACACCCACCTCTCGCTCTTTGAGGGCGACCGCAACGTCTTCCACGATCCGGGCGCACAGTATGGGCTATCCCGCATCGCCCGGCAGTTCATCGCCGGGCTACTGATACACGCCGCCGAGGTGACCGCCGTGACCAATCAGCACGTCAATTCCTACAAACGGCTCTGGGGTGGCAGCGAGGCACCCTCCTATGTCTGCTGGGGGCACAACAACCGCTCGGCGTTGGTGCGGGTGCCCATGCACAAGCCCAGAAAAGGCGACTCGGCAAGCATCGAATATCGCGGCATCGACTCGGCCACCAACCCGTACCTGGCCTTTGCCGTGATGCTAGCCGCCGGGTTAAAAGGCATCGAACAGGGTTATGAACTGCCCGAAGCCACCGATGACGACGTGTGGAATCTGACGGACGCCGAACGCCGGGCGCTTGGCATCACGCCGCTGCCTCACGATCTAGCCGCCGCCACCGAGGTGATGGAACGCTCCGAACTGGTGGCCGAAACCCTGGGCGAACACGTCTTCCGCTATGTCCTGGCCAACAAACGTGCCGAATGGGATGAATACCGCGCCCAGGTAACCCCCTGGGAGATCAAGCGATTTTTGCACCGCTTATGACTGGGCGCACGATAAGCCTCAATCAACGGCTGCTCCGAGCGGGTCTGCTCGATCTGAGTCGCGCCACCAGGCTGTGGGGCGATCTGAAGCTGACCGGAGTGCTGCCCGCCGCCGACGAAACGGTACTCGATGCGTTGCGCGATTGCGCCGACCCTGACCTCGCCCTGCTGGGCCTGGTTCGGTTGGCCGCCAGGGCAGAGGTACGGCCTTGCCTGTCGCAGATGCTGACCGCCCCCGATGGCACGGCTAATTGCACACACCGGCGGCGTCTGCTCGCGGTGCTGGGTGCCTCTGCGGCACTGGCCGATGAGGTGGTTCGCCATCCCGAGCTGCTAGCCCGGATGAATGAACCCGGCCTGGGCATAGAGCCAGATGTGGTTCGCGCTGAACTACTGCGCGCGGTCGGCGCCGACCCAGCCGCCGAAAGGCCGATTGCCACGTCACCGGATGCCGTGGTGAGCCTGCGGCGCGCCTACCGCGCCCGCCTGGCCTGCATCGCCGCCGATGACCTGACCGCCCCAGACCCGTTAGTCGTGATGCCATCGGTTGGTTCGGCGCTCGCCGACCTAGCCGCCGCCGCGCTAGAGGCGGCACTAGCCGTAGCCCGCGCCCAACACCCAGACCACGCAGCAGCCCGCCTGACCGTGATCGGCATGGGCAAGATCGGTGGGCGTGAACTGAACTATGTTTCGGATGTAGACGTGATATACGTGGTTGCCCCTGGAGAGAGAATAGACGGGGAGCAGGTTACTGAGGATGAGGCCATCGCGGTTGGTATCAAGCTCGCCACCACCCTTCAACAAGTCTGCGAAGACCCAGACAGCGAACCTGCACTCTGGCAGGTAGACATAGGTCTACGCCCGGAGGGCAGGGATGGCTCCCTGGTTCGCACCCTGCCTAGTCTCGGTGCGTACTATGAGAAATGGGCCGCGGCTTGGGAGTTCCAGGCGCTGTTAAAGGCGCGGCCAGCCGCGGGGGAGGCGGTACTAGGTCAGGAGTTTAGGGCGGCCATCGACCCGAGCGTATGGCAGGCGGCGAGCCACGAAAGTTTTGTCGCAGACGCGCAGGCGATGCGTCGTCGGGTTGAATCGAACGTGCCGCGGCATGAGGCGGAACGACAGATCAAGCTCGGGGCCGGTGGGCTGCGCGATGTGGAGTTCACGGTACAACTGCTTCAGCTGGTTCACGGGCGGACGGATGCCACCGTTCGCGCTGCGGGCACCTTAAATGCCCTTTCCGCGCTGGCCTCGGCAGGTTACGTGGGCCGCGACGCCGCCGAACAGTTGGCGCAGCTCTATCGATTCCTGCGCGCCCTCGAACACCGCGTTCAGCTATATCAACTTCGGCGAACCCATCTCCTGCCGACGGCCAACGATGACCTGCGACGGATCGCTCGTTCGTTGCGATTAACTAATTCCGAGGAGCTGACGGAGGCGTGGCGGGTTGCCCGCCGCGAGGTGCGTGCGCTTCATGAGACGCTGTTCTACCGACCACTGCTGCCAGCCTTTGCCGGGTTGAGTACGGATGAGGCGAACCTCACCCCTGAGGCCGCCCATGCTCGGCTGTCCGCCATCGGGTTCCGTGACCCGGCACAAGCCATGCGACACATTCAGGCGCTAACGAAGGGCACGTCGCGACGGGCTGCCCTGCAACGGCAGCTTCTACCGGTGTTACTCGGTTGGTTCGCACAGGAGGCCGACCCGGACGCCGGGCTGCTGGCCTTCCGGCGCATCTCCGATGAGGTGGGCGCGGCCCATTGGTACCTAAAGCTACTTCGAGACTCCGGCTTGGCGGCTAAGCAGCTGGCTCGTGTACTCGCCTCCTCGCAGTACCTTGCCGACGCCTTCGCGGCTTCGCCCAAATCGGTACGGTGGCTAGACGACCCCGCCGAGCTAGTGCCGCGGGGATTGCTTCGTCTGGCCGATGAGGTGACCGCGCTGCTGGCTAGGGCCGATACCCCTAAGCGCGCGGCGGAGAGGCTGCGCGCGATCCGGCGACGAGAGTTGGTGCGAGCCGGAGCAGGAGAACTGCTCGGCGTTTTAGACCCAGTGGCTGCCGCCGCAGCGATCTCAGATGTTACCGATCTCGCGCTCATCTCCGGTTTGCAAGTGGCAACGGACTCGGCGCTGGCCGAACTCGGCTTCGACACGCCGCCCGCAAACCTGCTGGTGGTGGCTCTGGGACGTCTCGGTGGCCGCGAGATGGGTTATGCCTCCGACGCCGATGTGATGTTCGTCTACCAGAGCATCCCCGGCGCAGACTCAGCGGAGGCCGCACGATTCGCGCTATTGATGGCAGCCCGGCTGCGGGAGTTGTTGGGTGGAGCAGGAACAGAATCGCCCTTGAATGTAGACGCAGATCTACGCCCGGAAGGAAAGCAGGGGCCGCTGGTGCGCTCCTTGGAGTCCTACGCCGAGTATTACCAGCGCTGGGCCAATGTCTGGGAAGTCCAGGCCCTCCTGCGGGCAAGGCCACTTTCGATAGTTGACCCGATATCCGCAGCTTCGCCACTCGCCACCCAATTCACCGAACTGATCGATCCGTTGCGCTACCCGCAGGCCGGGCTAGGGGCTGCTAAAGCCCGAGAGATTCGGCGGCTGAAGGCCCGAATGGAGGCCGAACGGCTGCCCAGGGGCGTCGAACCTCAGCGACATGTGAAGCTTGGCCCTGGCGGGCTGGCTGACGTCGAGTGGACGGCTCAACTCCTGCAACTTCGCCACGCCTGCGAAATACCCCGGTTGCGAACTACGTCTACCGTGACGGCCCTGGAGGCCACCGCTGCGGCTGGCCTGCTCGCCCCCGAGGACGCAACCGCGCTCCTGGTCGCCTGGAACTTCGCCTCTAGGCTGCGGTCGGCGCTCGTGCTGTGGTCGGGCCGAACGTCGGGTAGCGCCCTGGATGTGCTGCCGCATGACCACCGCGACCTGAACGGAGTAGCCCGCTTGCTCGGCGACGTTGGCACCGGTGAGGAACTGGCAGCGAACTACCTGCGCACAGCCCGCCTAGCCCGAGCAGTGGTAGAGCGCGTGTTCTATGCGGACTGACCGATCGGCAGCACCCAGGTGTCGTCTTTCTGCTGGAATCCGACGCTGGATAGATACTTGGCGTCCGGCGTCATGTCGGTGGCCAGTTGCAGCTGAGTGAACCCCAACTCGTGGAAGATGCCCGATTGGCGATACACGAACTCGCCGGGGGTGAAGTCGCGGAACGGTTTGAACACCCAGTCGAGCAGTACCACGCCCACGCCATCACCCTCGTCGCGAATCTCGACCATGCCCACGGTCTCATCGGCCTTGACCACCATGAAGGCCAGGCGGCGCTCGTCCTCGCCCGGGATTGACTCGAAACCAGGGGAGAAGGAGGCAATCTCCTGGGCATGGCTGCGCTGTAGGTGCAGCAGGAAGGCATCGTCGGGGCGAACCTCAACCACCTCGTACACGGCCTCATCGCGACGGGTGCGGTACAGCTTGACCAGCCAGTATGCGTTGATTATGACTATTGCGGCATTCATAGCGACGAAGGGCCACACGCCGATTATCGCGTTGTAGGCCGTGGCGATCACCGAACCGGTCATGTTCATCCACCGGAAGCGCAGCACGCGGGCCACCATGAGCGAGATGACAATCAGCGCTGAGCCGATCCAGCCGATGGTCTCTAGGACGAGGGAGGTTTCCATCCCCAGACCATACGGCCTGCGGCTCACTGATAGCGGTTGCACGGGCGATTTTGAGCCGGAGCGAGCAAAAACGGACCCGGCTATGAGACTCGCGCGGCCATGTGGCACGAAGCACTCGTTGAGGAGGCGTATCCTGGGCCGCGTTTGTCATCCGCAGGCCCGCTCAAAGAGGGGCGTCCCGCCGCGGTCTATTTTGTTTGGAGCGGTAGTAACCATGTCGTTCGATAGCTGGTACGTCTGGGCCATCGGGATCGTTGGCGCGCTGGTAGCGCTCGGTTTCGCGGGGTTCAACTTCCGAAAGGTGCTTGCCTTCGACGAAGGCACTGAGAAGATGCGCAAGATCGCCAAGGCGATTCGTCTGGGCGCCGACGCCTACCTGAAGCGGCAGCTGAAGGTGATCGTCTGGTTCTTCGGGGCGCTTGTGGTCCTGCTGGCCGTGCTGGCCATCTTTGACCTGGTCACCCCGTTTATCCCATTCGCATTCCTGACCGGCGGTATCTTCTCGCAGCTAGCGGCCTACGTCGGCATGAAGGCCGCTACCCGCGCCAATGCCCGCACAGCCGCCGCCGCCGAAGAATCGCTCGACCGCGGCCTGCGCGTCGCGTTCAACGGCGGCACCGTGATGGGCTTCGCCGTGGTGGGCCTGTGTTTGCTCGACGTCTCGGTCTGGTTCTTGATCCTGCGCTTTGGGTTCAACCTTGAGGCGGGCGAGATCGCCAACACGATGGTGATGTTCGGTGTCGGCGCCGCCGTGTTCGCGCTGTTCGCCCGTGTTGGCGGTGGCATCTTCACCAAGGCGGCCGACGTTGGCGCCGACCTGGTGGGCAAGATCGAGGCGGGCATCCCCGAGGATGACCCCCGCAACCCGGCCACCATCGCAGATAACGTGGGCGACAATGTCGGCGATGTCGCGGGTATGGGTGCCGACCTGTTCGAGTCGTACATCAAGTCGATGCACGCCGGTATTGCGCTCGGCTTCGCGGCCTTCTACGGCACCGATCTGATGTGGGCCGCCATGTTCCTGCCGCTGGGCATCGCTTTGGTCGGTATGGTCTCCTCGCTGATCGGCACCTTCCTGGTGCACACCAAGGAGCAGGCCACCCAGGCCGAGCTGCTGCGCACGCTGCGCATGGGCACCTACACCGCCGCGGGCATCGCCATGATCGGCTCCGCCGTGCTGATTCACTTCACAATGGCTGGCCGCTGGGGCCTGTTCGGCGCGGTGGTTGCGGGTGTCGTTGCCGGTATCGGCATCTCCTACTTCACCGAGTATTACACCTCCGACAACTACAAGCCGACCCGTAAGCTGGCCAGCGCGGCCACCACCGGCCCCGCCACGCTAGTAATCGGCGGTGTCTCGCTTGGCATGAAGTCAATGGTGCCCCAGGTACTGCTCGTCGTCGGCGGTATCGTTGCCGCGTTCCTCTCGGCGGGTGGTCGCTTCGGGGTAGGCGATTACTCCGCGCTTGACTACTACGGAAACCCAGCCAGCGCCCCCATGCAGCTCGGCCTCTACGGCATTGGTTTGGCCGCCGTCGGCATGTTGTCCACGCTCGCTATCACACTGTCTTCCGACGCATACGGCCCCATTGCGGATAACGCGGGTGGCATCGCCGAGATGGCAGGCATGGACCCCAAGGTGCGTAAGCGCACCGACGCCCTCGACGCCCTGGGCAACACCACAGCCGCCACCGGTAAGGGCTTCTCTATCGGTTCGGCCGCGCTGACCTCGCTGGCACTGCTTGCCTCGTACATCACGGTTGCCAGCTACCACACGGGCGAGGCTGGCCGTCCCCCGCTCGACCTGAGCATCAACAACCCGACCGTGCTAATTGGTCTGTTCATCGGCGCCATGATGGTGTTCGTGTTCTCCGCGCTGACCATGAGCGCGGTGCAGGATGCGGCACAGTCCGTGGTAGGCGAGGTACGTCGCCAGTTCCGCGAGATTAAGGGCATCATGACAGGAGAGACCGAGCCGGACTACGCCACTAGCGTTGACCTGTGCACCAGGGCGGCCCTGCGCGGCATGATCGCCCCAACCTTGGTGACGGTGCTAATCCCGATCATCACTGGGTTCATCTTCGGCGTTGAAGGCGTCGTCGGTGTAATCGGTGGCGCCACGGTGGTTGGCTTCGTGGTCGCGGGCTTCCTCGCGAATGCGGGCGGCGCCTGGGACAACGCCAAGAAGTACATCGAGGCCGGTAACCACGGCGGTAAGGGTTCCGAAGCGCATAAGGCCGCCGTCATCGGCGACACCATCGGAGACCCGTTCAAGGACACCACCGGCCCGGCCATCGACGTCCTCTTCAAAATGGTCGCAACCGTCTCCATCACGGTCGTCTACATCATCGCCACCCACTCGCTGATCTAGCCGCCACTTCAGCAGCAACACCCCCGGTCGCGTTCTGCAACCGGGGGTGTCATGCTTCTAGGGTGAGGTAACACGGCCTCACCTTCACAGGAAGGAAGGTGAGTGATGAACGCTCTAGCAGCAACCACAATCCTCCTGGCTCTTCCTGGTGCGATCCTCGCCGCGATCGAACTGATCGAGCGAGCAAAGCACCAGTAAGGCCAGGCCGGGCGGCTGTTGGCGCAGTCGCCCGGTACCTTCCATCTCATCATGCCGGAGGTCATCATGAAACGCAAGCAAGCAGCCATCCACCTAAGCGCAAACGCTGCGCTCGTAGTCACCGCCATCGCGGCCGGGGCGCCCGCCTGGGGAATCTGGACACTAGCGACGCTAGCCCTGCCTGTGCTGGTCGTCGCTGTTCTGCCGGAGGCCCGTCGTGATGTGTGAGATCCCTCCCGAACAAGTTCCCG
>WQZL01000090.1 GCA_009780755.1 Promicromonosporaceae bacterium
TGATTGGGAGTGTCCGACTGCGGCTACGTTTACGGATGTGGTGGTTGGTTCGCAGTTCCATTGTTACATTGAGTGGTTGGCTGAGACTGGGATCACCACTGGTTGGGATGTTGGTACTCATCGTGAGTTCCGGCCGGTGTTGAATATTGAGCGTCAGGCGATGTCTGCGTTCTTGTATCGTGGGTTGGCGTACTCGGCTGGGTTTGATACCCCGAGGGTGCCGTCGTTTACGGACAAGAACCCTGCTGACATGTTCTTCCGGTATGTGGAGTGGATGGCGGATACGGGTATCACTACTGGTTGGCCGGATGACACGTTCCGTCCGTTGAACGGGGTTGAGCGTCAGGCTATGGCTGCGTTCATCTACCGGGCTGCTGGTTCACCTGAGTTCACTGCGCCTACTACTGCTTCGTTCCGGGATGTGCCAGTTGGTGCTGCGTTCTTCCATGAGATTGAGTGGATGGCATCTACTGGTATCACTACGGGTTGGCAGTACGAGGGTTACCGGTTGTTCCGTCCTAGTGCGTATGTGGAGCGTCAGGCTATGGCCGCGTTCTTGTATCGCGCGTTCAACAACGAAGACGGCCACCTAGACGACACCCACCTCAACCGCCCCTAACACAGCACACCGGTGGTTGAGCTTGGCCCACCAAGGCCATACCGAAACCACCACCACGAGACCCGAGAACCCCGGCAGCCACCAGGCCGCCGGGGTTCCCGGCGTTTGGGATCGCGACTCAACCACTCAGCCACCGCAGGGTGCCCGGTCACCGGGGGAGGGGTGGTTTGATTGGGCGGGAGGCGCGCCTGTTGGGCAGCGAAGTACATCTTGCGACAGAAATGTGACCAAATTGTGACAGATGTTTGTTAAACGTTTTCTTGGGAGCGCAACCACCGCCTAATCTCGCGTCTAGCGGCACAACAGACGTGTCGCAGGGGCCACAAGCCTCCCGAGTATCGCGAAGGGGCAGATACATGTATTCGTCGCTCAGGCCGGAGACCCGGCGAGCAACCGGTAAGAGAAACTTGCGGCGTCTAACCGCTATCGGCGCTGCCGCGGCAATGCTGGCGACCGGCCTGGTGGCCGCCATCGCCGCACCTGCCGCCGCCACGGGCTACACCTGGGAACCCGTCGCTGGAACCGTCACTGACTTCCAGGCTGCGGGCGCCAACGGCAACGACCTTTGGGGTGCGGGCAACTGGGCGCAGAACGGTTCTGCCAACGTCAACATGACCACCGACCCGGATGACTCATCGAACCCCGTTCTGGCGATCACCCGCAACGGCAATAACTGGGATGGCATCACCATCCACGGATTCAACGAGTTCACGGCCATTGGCACCTACCGCTTCCGGGCGCGCGCCCGCCTGGCTCCTGGTGTCTTAGGTTCGGCGCAGGTTGTGATCGAGACCCCCAATCACTGGATCGATGACGCCCAGGTGGCGGTAACCGCCGATGCCTGGACAGATATCGAAGGTATTCACGTTGGCCCCACCGGCCGTCCAGCGATTGGTGCCTTCGCCACCTCTGAGGGTGTCGGCACCTTTGATTTCCTGCTTGACTCCGTCTCGATCTACCGGCAGGTGCCGGACAACGGAGGCGAGGAGCCTTGCGTAACCGCCGAACTCGGCGTGGTTTGGCACCTAACCGACGGTGACTTCGATGGCTGGACCATGAACAGCGGTGCCGTAAGCGTCATCGATTTCGCAGGCAGCGATGTATTTGCGGTCTCTCCAAATGCCGAACACGGCGGCTTGCAAAGCCCTACTGGTGAACTGGTTGTGGGCGCCGAATACGAGGTATTTGCTCGACTTCGCCTAGCCAATTCTGGGAATCAGAACGCACGCTTCTGGCGCCTGCCCGGCCACAACTATGTAAACGGTTGGCCTGGCATGTCCATCTCAGCCGATGGCTGGTACGAGACCAGCGGTACTTTTGAAGTAGAGGCCGAGGGCTGGCATCTGCGGCTGGTAACCCAGGGCGCGGACTTCCTCGTTGACGAGATCATCGTCACCCGCACCTATGCCCCGGCTTGCGAAAACGGACCCACCTGGCCGCGCGTCGTACACACCTGGGACTTTGTTGACCCCGCCGACATGGCCGATTTCGGCACCGCCGGCACCATCACGATTGACCGCGTACCAGACCCGACCGCCGAGGGTGGCTGGGCGCTGCAAGCCTCTGGCCGCGGCGCTGCCGACTGGCACTCCCCGGAGCTGACTGCTCCAATGACCTCTAACCTCGGCGAATACCGCTTGAATGTTCGCATCCGCTTGGCTGATGCTGCCTCCGGTCAGTTGCAGGCGCGGATTCAGCCCGACCACAACTACCTGGGGAATCAAGTAATCACTAACGAGTGGACCACCGTGTCCACCGGCGTGTGGGGCACCCTTGGCCCGACAGTTTTCCGCCTAAACGTGATCCCGGTTGGCGCCGCCTTCTACATCGACTACATCGAGCTAGTGCAGGTTACGCCGCCACCGCCACCGGATGACAACTGGGAGTTTGAGGGTCCGTTCTACTGGGACTTTGAAGACTGCGACCTGGATGGTTTCCAGGGTTGGTTCGGACGTAACTCTGGCGCTGGCTTCTCGCTTGTTGAGCCTGGCGCCGGCGGCTCTGACTTCGCCGTGCGCATCTACAACCGCGCTAACCAGGGCGATGGTCCGATGATCGACGCCTCCGAGTTCCTTGCTCCGGCCCGTCGTTTCACCTTCGAGGCCGATGTGCGCTTCGTCGCGCCGGTCACCGACTCGCGGTTGACGCTTTCGGTGCAGACCGGTTCGGCTTCATTCTCGAACCTGATCCAGAATATGGTCGTTGATGCTGGCGGCGCCTGGACCCGCATCGGCGGCGAGTTCACCATGCCGGCCTTCACCACGATGGCCCGCCTATACCTGGAATCCCCGTGGGTTTCCGGCGCGGTGGGCGAGACCGCTGCCTTCGAGCTGGACAACGTTCGCATCGGTCTACCCGAACCGCTGGAGTGGGAGCGGGATCTGATTCCCCTCCAGGACACCCTGCCCGGCATTGCCACCGGCGTAGCCGTTGATTCGCGTGACCTCATCGAAGAAATGGGAGAGGTTATTGTCCACCACTTCAACCACCTAGTCGGCGAGAACCACATGAAGCCCGACGCTTGGTGGGGTGCCACCGGCACCGCCGCGGCCACTGCCTGGTCCACCGGTATCGGTAACGTGTCGATGAACGCCCAGGCCCGGTCCATCATGGACTTCGCCCTTGACCACGACATGACCGTCTTTGGCCACGTGCTGATCTGGCACTCGCAGACCCCGGCGTGGTTCTTCACCCCCGAGGTTGGGGCCACCGAGTTTGCGCCAACCTGCGCAAACCAGGCCACGATGATTGATCGCATCTGGGAGTACACCCGCACTATCGCCGGTGAGATTAACCGTCTCTATGGGCCATTCGGCTCCGCGGGCAATCCGGTCAACTCCTACGAGGTAGCCAATGAGGTAGTGGCCGGTAATGCCATGCAGGGCAACCTCAACAACAACCTGCGCCCCAACTCGCCCTGGACGCGCATTTTCACCCCGCAGCCCGGCTGCCCGGCGCCAACTGGCCTTGATGGCATCCTCTTCTTGTACGAGGGCTTTGCCGCCGCGGACTTCTACTTCAATTACTACTTCCATGAGGGCGACGCCCGGGGCCGCGATTCCGTGAACCCCGACCGCATCACCTTGTGGATCAACGACTACAACACCGAGCGCGGCACCACCGCCCCGGAAGGCCCAAACTACAAGCGCTGGCAGCTGCTGCAAGTGACCAACCGCCTGCTTGACGCGGGTGCGCCGCTTGATGGTGTGGGCCACCAGTTCCACGCCGGGTTGATCCACCCCGTAGATGGTCTGCGTCAGGCGCTGGAGTTGTTCGCCTACGACAACGGCTGGGTTTCCAAGCCGGTGTTGCAAGCCGTCACCGAGATTGATGTGACCATTCCGGCCTTGACCGAGGCAAACCTCATTTTGCAGGGCCACTACTACCGGGATGCGTTTGACATCATCCGAAACCACCAGTTGACGCACGGCGACATTGACACCGTCACCATGTGGGGCCTCAACGATGGCCGCTCCTGGCGCGCCAGCCAGTTCCCGCTGCTGTTCAATGATGACCTGACCGCCAAGCCAGCCTTCTGCGGCGCCATCTACAACGGCGACCTGCTGCTGAGTACCCCGTGGGCCGAACGTCCTTGCCTGCTCGACACGCAAGTTCAAGAGGCATACGTTTTCGAGCAGGACATTGAGATGGTCGCGGCGTCCTTCGACTCCCCAACCTGGGATGCCCTGCCATCGCACCGTCTGACCAGCAACGCAGGTTCGTTCGAACTCCGGTGGACGGAGGACTACCTGTTCGTGCTGTCGGATGTTCCCTTTGGCGAACAAACGGCTGCTGGACCAGGTGGGGCTGGCCGAAACCTGGGCACACTTTTGCGCCTGGTGTTCGATGGCGTGACCGCCGAGGTCAGGTTGGCTGGCCTACAGAACGTTGCCCCCGGCGTCGAGGTCATCACCCGCGATGACGGGACAAGCTTCCGGGCCATCACTCGATTCCCGCTAGCCGGGGTGAGCGTGGGCGACAGCCGTAACCTCGACGTGTTCGCCTACAACGGCCCTGAAACCCCGTACATCGGGGGTGTTCAAGCCAGCAACAGCCTGCGCGGTTACTGGACCACCCGTGGCGCCCACGGTCTGGTTACGTTCACCTACCCGCTAGCCTTCGTTCAAGTTCCCGAGGCCGCGACGGCCCCGGTGCTGGGTGACTTCGGCGCCGCCGTATGGACGGACGCAAAGGTCATCTCGACCGACATTCACCAAAGCGGTCTGGCCACCGGCGCCACCGCCGAGGCTCGCCTGCTGTGGCACGAAGCTGCCGGAGTGAACACCCTGTACCTGCTGGTAGATGTGGATGACTCGACACCTGACACTTCGTCGGGCGCAGCTCACGAGCATGACTCGATCGAGATTTTCATCGGTCTTGGCGAACGGGCCGCAGATGGCGCACCGGACGCCCTGTATGACGCACAATTCCGCGTCAGCCGGGCCGGCGTGCACTCCTTCGGCCAGGGTGACCAGCGCATTCAGGCCAACCGCATCCGCTCTGAGGTTCAGGATAACGGCACGGCTGGCTACCGGGTGATGGTTGCCATCGACCTTCGTACCGAGACCGGTCACCAGATCGGTCAGTGGAACAACGGCCCGTTCTCCGCTGCCCGCGTCTACGCCTTCGACCTACAGGTCAACGATGGCGCTGGCGGTTCTCGGGTTGCCGTCTGGTCGTGGGCCAACCACACCCCGCACGGCTTCTCCTCCACCAACCACTGGGGTTCGATGCAGCTGGTAGGCGCTGTTGGCGCCGCCGCCCCGCTCGCAGATGTTGGCCCGGTTGTTCACCGGAGTGCTGCCCCGGTCTCAGTTGCCGCCCTCGCGGCCCCGATTGCTCCGGCGGCAGTGGCTGGGCCATCCACCATTGTGACGGTTTGCCCGGCTGACCGGCCAGCGATCACGCTCACCCAGATTTCCGGTGGCACTATCTCGGCCTCGGTTGTTACCGCGATACCCGGCACCGAGGTGACGCTAACGGCGACGCCTGGTGACGGTTACTCGTTTGGTGGTTGGCTGGTCACGGCTGATGACGGCTCGACGGTTGTTTGGGGTGTTGGTTCGTCGGCTTCGGCTAATCCGGGTACTTTCGTGATGCCTGATTCCCCGGTGACGGTGGTCCCGGTGTTTACAGCGGACCCGACGGCGCACGCGGTCGCGGTTGGCACTGCGACTGGTGGTTCGGCTACCGCTTCGGTGGCGACTGCTGTTGCTGGTACCAATGTGGTGTTGACGGCTTCGCCTGCTGCTGGTCAGCGTTTCGTGCGCTGGACTGCCACCCCGGATGTGACCTGGGCTGTTGGCTCGGCCACGGTTAGCCCAGCGACGTTTGTGATGCCGGATGCTGCGGTTACGGTTACTCCGGTGTTTGAGCCAGAGGCGCAGGTTCCGCCGGCGACGCCAACCCCAACCCCGACCCCGACGCCAACCCCGACTCCTCCGGCCCATGATTGGGAGTGCCCGACGGGGGCGAGGTTCTCGGATGTGCCGGTTGGTTCGCAGTTCCACTGCTACATCGAGTGGCTTGCGGCAACGGAGATCACTACGGGTTGGGAAGATGGTACGTTCCGTCCGATGTTGAACATCGAACGTCAAGCGATGTCCGCGTTCTTGTACCGGGGCTTGGCGTACTCGCCTGACTTCATCACTCCGGGTGTGCCGTCGTTCTCGGACAAGGCCATGACGGATACGTTCTTCCGTCAGGTTGAGTGGATGGCTGACACGGGTATCACTACGGGTTGGGATATGGGTGCTCATGTTGAGTTCCGTCCCCTGGCCGGGGTGGAGCGTCAGGCCATGGCCGCGTTCATCTACCGGGCTGCTGGTTCGCCTGCGTTCACGCCACCGACTACTGCGTCGTTCCGGGATGTGCCGGTAGGCGCGGCGTTCTTCTTGGAGATCGAGTGGATGGCCAGCACTGGCATCACTACGGGTTGGGACTATGGCACCTACCGCCTGTTCCGTCCGTCGGACAACGTGGAGCGTCAGGCCATGGCCGCCTTCCTGTACCGCGCGTTCAACAACGACGACGGTCACCTGGACGACGCCAACCTGAACCGACCATAACCAACACGTTGGTGGTTGAGTAGGCCCGCCAGAGTCGCAAAAGAAACCACCATCTACATGACGCCCAGACCCCGACAGTCACCCCGACTGTCGGGGTCTGGGGCTATTTCCTCATTTGTTCTCGTGCAAGGTTTAGCCGAGGATTACCTCTATGCCTACCGTAGTGCCAGGCGGGGCCGGGGGGATCGGCTCACCGACGGGGTGTTCGATGCCATCTACCAAGATCGTACGGACGCCGGAACAGACGTGGGCCTCGTTGACGACCGCGATCTCGTAGACGGCGCCGCGCCATTCGCGGCGCATCGTAAAGCCGTCCCATTCCGCTGGGATGCACGGGTCTATGGTCAGCCCGGCCACGCCCGGCCGCACGCCCAAGATGTACTTAGTGGCCGCCGTATACATCCAGCCCGCCGTACCCGTTAGCCACGGATTCTGAGCTAGGCCATACCGCTCGTGGTCGCGACCGTAGATGAACTGCACATACGCATACGGCTCGGCCTGTCGTACCTCGATATTGTCGTTCTGGTTATACGGCAAAATCGCATCGTACAAGGCCATCGCCTCATCGCCGCGCCCCAGCAACGCCTCGGCAATGATCGGCCAGGCATTCGGATGGCTGAAGATTGCCGCATTCTCCTTAATGCCCGGATACACTCTGGTCAAGAAGCCCACCGTGTCATCCACCTTAGTAAACGCCGGCCAATTCAGGTGCGAACCATATTCCGAACTTAAGAGTTCCCGCACCGAATCCATCGTCGTCAGGCCGCGCTCGCGCGAGGCAATGCCCGCAATGGTGGGCCACGCCTGATGCTCCAGGAAAATCTTGCCCTCCGCATTGGCCGCCGAACCGATAGTTACGCCATCGCGAGTAACCCCGCGCCGCCACCAGGCGCCATCCCACAGCAGCTCATTGGCCACCTGCTCAATGCGTGCCAACTCCGCCTCGTACCGGGCGACGTGTTCTAAATACCCTACCTCGACGGCCAGGTCGAGATACGTCTGCAGCGCCCAAGCATGTAAGAACGTCACCAGCGCCGACTCGCCCCCGCCCAGGTTAAGACAGTCATTCCAGTCGGCCCGCAGGCCCAAGGCCACGCCGTTTTCGCCCACCTGCGCGGCAGAAAAATCAAGCGCCCGCTCCAGATGCTCCCACACCGTGCCTCGTGCCTCCGGCTGGCCGGTTGCCGCCTCGGCAAAGGGAACCGTCAGCTCCAGGAAGCCCAGGTCACCGGTCTCCTTGACGTACTCGGCAACCGTGGCGATCAACCACAGGTGACTATCGGAACTGGTATCGGCCAGCCCATGAATCAGCGAGGCCGCATCGCCGCGCGGCACCACCGTTGGGCTGGGAATATCCGGCAACGGCGCCGCATCCGGGTCAAAATCGGCCGGGTTGAACAGGTGCAACCCATACCCGGCTGAGGTCTGCGCTCGCAGCAGCTCGACGATGCGCTGGCGGCTCTTGACTGGATTCGAGTGAATCACAGACATGGCATCCTGGGCGGTGTCACGATAACCCAACCCCGTGCGGCCACCCACCTCAACGAAGGACGCGAAACGCGACCAGACCACGCAGACCTCTGCCTGCAACAGCGTCCACGTGTTGAGCATCGTGTTCATGCCCTGATGCGGGGTGCGCACCGCAAGCCGAGCTTGCTTGGCCCGCCAGGAAGCCACCAGCGCGGCAAACTCCTCATCCACAGCGGCATGACTTGCGTACTTGGTGCGGATCGCCAAGCCCGCCTCCGCTCGCGAACCGTAACCCAGCACGTAGGCCAGCCGCACGGTCTCGCCCGGCCTTATCGTCACCCTATGCGACAGCGCCCCGCAGTGGTTCTGCGTCGTGCCCTGGGAATTAGCGCAGGCTCCCGAGGTCACGCCGATGGGGTTCGACTCGTCGCGGTAGCGGCCAATGAAGACATCACGCAGCGTATCGAAGGAATCCGGTGGTATCAGGCCATCGGCGCCCAGGCCCGCCGAGGTAAAGAAGTGGTGCGTCCACGGTTCGTAGAAGGCATCGCACTCGATCACGCCGTCCACATAGTCGGCGCCCTGGGAATACAGCGACATCTGTAGGTTCTGGTTGTCGATCTCTATGTTGTGAAAGGAGAACTCGACGTAGCCGGTAATAGTCAACACGCGGGGGGCATCCCCAGTGTTGGTCAGGCGCACATCCCAAACCTCCACGTCATCTGCCAGCGGGACAAACACGGTCTGACGGGCCTCGATGCCCCGATACGACGCCTCGAAGCGGGTGTAGCCGGTGCCATGCGCGGCCCGCCACTTCCCAGAATCCAGCGGCTTGCCGATGGGCTGCCAGGAGATCGACCACACATCCCCATCGGCGTCATCGCGCAGGTAGACGTACTTGCCGGGACGGTCCAGCGGCACACCATTTTGGCGGAAGCGGGTGATCCGCCCGGCCTGCGGACTCTTGTAATACGAGTAGCCACCACCGTGATGGCTGATTACCGTACACAAATCCTTAGCGCCGAGGTAGTTGGTCCACGAGACCGGCACATCCGGCCTAGTCACCACGTACTCGCAGGTCACCTCATCAAAGTAGCCATACTCGCCGTGGTGTTTTAGATGCACGATTGGCTCGCTCATGCGGTCACAAATCCTTTCAACCAGTCCAGCAGTTCCGTTGCCTGCGTAGGGGTATTGGCCTCGGCCACCATGCGCAGCAGCGGCTCAGTTCCACTGAACCGCAGCAACGCCCAGGAGCCATCCGCGCATACGATCTTGAACCCATCAAGATCGCTCGCCGAGGCGACGGGATAGGGGCCGATGTGAGTAAGCGGGGAAGCGCTCAAGCGGCGCGGCACCTCGATACGCATCTCCGGGGTGGCGGGCACATCGGCCGTTGCCATGTATAGGCGCCCGGTGATGGCCCATACATCATCGCGCAGTTGCGAGATGGTGCGGCCAGTGCGAGCCAGCATTTCGGCCACCAGGGCGCAGGCAA
>WQZL01000091.1 GCA_009780755.1 Promicromonosporaceae bacterium
CCTCCCTCCCTGCCCGCCTGCCTGCCTGCCTGCCTGCCTGCCTCGATTGTGGGTCGCGCGTGTGCGAGTCAAGCGCTAGCGCCGGTGCGCCGCAGATCGATGTCAACTTGGATATCACGCTGGAACCAGCCTCCTCTTAGGCGCAACCTGAGACACCCGGCCTGGGGTAACTCCAACGAGCCTTGCGGTGTCTCGGACAGAGTAGCCCGCGCCGGTCAGGCGTCGGATCACTGTGGCTGTGCTGGCTTGCACCTCTGCCTCTACTGCCGCCAGTTCAGCGCGGCGGTGTGATACGGCAAGTGCGTCGCAAAGCACTTCGTCTGAGACATCGAACTGTAGGTCGATCGCAGGCACGGCGTCGTCCGCCAGGTCGTCTTCAAGGATGATGGTCTCGGACAGATATTCGCGCAGTTTGTCTAGGCTGTTGGCGTAGGTGTTCGCGCCCGGCAGCCCTTCGATGGAGCCGAGCCAGTGATCGCCTTCACGAGTGACGATTGCGGTGTAGGTTCTCATTTCGTTAGCCATTTCCTTCCTAGTGCTGGAGCCAGCGAGCGCTCAATGGCGGTGAGTGTCCCGGCAGGAATGTCGCCGCTATGCTGCGGAACCGTTGTCGTAGCGGTGACTTCACCAACGATGACGCGGTACTGCTTGTGCGAGCCTTTGGTGCGGATGTGAACGCCGCCAAGCCTCTCGATGGCCCGGTTCACCTCTCGCGCCCGCATAGCCAAGGTTTAGTCGATAGACGCGGACGCGTCAAGTCGGTAAACATACGCGTCGTCGGTGCGTGATTGCGGCGCCACGGACGATCTATTGACACAACAGCTGGCTCTCCAGGCAGCCCGCGCACACCAGACAACGCCCCATGTAGCCTAAATGAGCGTTAGTGCGACGTGAGAACTCAGGTTCAACGTTGGCGGTGATGAACTTCGGCAACTCCGCAAACCGCTGGATAGTCAACACCTGCGGTCGGGTTCTCGATCATGCCTCCACCGTAGATCGACCCACCGACAAGCTAGGCAGTCACATGGATAGCTACGATTTGGTGGTGGGGTGGGGGTCGGGTAGTGTTGCCCGGTCACCAAAGACCGCCGGTTGTCTTAGTTCCGTTAGGGGCGAGGGCCGAAGCTCCGCAAGACGCGGGGGCCAGCGCAGGTAACGAGACTCGCATCGCCTCTCGATGCAAACCGAGCCCCGTGCCCTGCGCCGGGGCTTTCCTCGTATCTGAGAAGCAACGCCGAACCGAAGGTCATCTGAAAACGGAAGGATTGCCACATGGCGAGGCCGGACAAGGCAGCAGCGGTCGCACAGGTCGCGGACAAGTTCCGCGAGTCGAATGCCGCCGTGCTGACCGAGTACCGCGGGCTAACCGTCGCTCAGCTCAAGGAGCTGCGCCGGTCGCTCAGCGGCAACGCAACCTACGCCGTGGTGAAGAACACGCTCACCCAGATCGCGGCCAAAGAGGCAGGCATCGAAGGACTCGACGCCAACCTGACCGGCCCGTCTGCCATTGCGTTTGTGACCGGTGACCCGGTCATGGCCGCAAAGGGGCTGCGTGACTTCGCCAAGGCGAACCCCGCGTTGGTCATCAAGGGTGGTGTGCTTGACGGCGCCGCCATGACCGCCGCGGAGATCACCAAACTCGCGGACCTTGAATCCCGCGAGGTGCTGTTGGCCAAGGCGGCCGGCGCCATGAAGGCCAAGATGTCTATGGCCGCTTGCATGTTCAACGCCAAGACCGCCGGCGCCGCACGCGCCATCGATGCCCTGCGTCAGAAGCAGGAATCGGCTGCCTAAGTAGGCAGTCAACCACTCAAACCCCCTGCTTCTGAACCGAAGCAAAACCGAAAGGAACTTGCCAATCATGGCGAAGCTCACCAACGAGGAACTCATTGAGCACTTCAAGGGCATGACCCTGATCGAGCTCTCCGACTTCGTGAAGGTCTTTGAGGAGACCTTCGACGTCACCGCTGCGGCCCCCGCTGCCGTTGCCGTTGCCGCCGCCCCTGGCGCCGCCGAGGCTCCCGCCGCCGAAGAGAAGGACGAGTTCGACGTCATCCTCGTCTCGGCCGGCGACAAGAAGATTCAGGTCATCAAGGAGGTGCGCGCCCTGACTTCCCTCGGTCTGAAGGAGGCCAAGGACCTCGTCGATGGTGCCCCCAAGGCCGTACTCGAAGGCGCCAACAAGGATGCCGCCGAGGCTGCCAAGGCTCAGCTGGAAGGCGCTGGCGCCACTGTCGAACTGAAGTGATTTCCCCGCAGCTTTGCTGCGGCCCCAAAACCACTTCGTCCTGCGCGAATTCGCAGGATCTAGCATGATGCTTCATCGCTGAGGCCCCACATCTCTACTCAGAGGCGTGGGGCCTCAGCGTCCACGGCGCTAAAACGCGTCAGAAATGTGGTCGCATCGCGACATCTGCGATCACGTTTTTATAAATCGGTTACGCTTGCGCTTTGCGCTCCCTATGTGCTTTAACGCTGGACAACCCCAGCCGCGGTATGCAGAGAGCGCCCAGCGTGCCATCGAACTGCAGGGAAGGACCCCTCTTGGCTGCCTTGCGCACCCCTTCTGCTCCGTCCGCCACCGCGATTGCGAACCGCACCGCATCTCGCCGTGTCTCCTTCGCCAAGATTCACGAGCCGTTGGAGGTCCCAGACCTGCTCGGCCTGCAAACCGAGTCTTTCGACTGGCTGCTCGGTAACGACGCCTGGCGCGACCGTGTCGCCGCCGCCGTGCGCGACGTGCCCGCCTCCAGCGGCCTAGAGGAGATTTTCGAGGAAATCTCCCCGATCCAAGACTTTGGCGAGTCGATGTCGCTGAGCTTCTCCAATCACCGCTTTGAGCCGCCGAAGTACACGGCTGCCGAATGCAAGGAGAAGGACTTCACCTACGCGGCCCCGCTGTTCGTCACGGCCGAGTTCATGAACTTCCAGACCGGCGAGATCAAGTCGCAGACGGTGTTCATGGGCGACTTCCCGCTGATGACTCCCCGCGGCACGTTCATCATCAACGGCACCGAGCGTGTGGTGGTCTCTCAGCTGGTCCGTTCGCCGGGCGTTTACTTCGAGCGCACCCCGGATAAGACCTCCGATAAGGACGTCTTCTCCGCGAAGATCATCCCCAGCCGCGGTGCGTGGCTGGAGTTCGAGATCGACAAGCGTGACTCCGTGGGCGTGCGTATCGACCGCAAGCGTAAGCAGTCCGTGACCGTGTTGCTCAAGGCTCTGGGCATGACCGAGAAGGAAATTCGCAAGGAGTTTGCGAACTTCCCCGCCGTGCTTGAAACCTTGGACAAAGACAACGTTCAGACCCAGGACGCGGCACTGGTGGACATGTACCGCAAGATTCGTCCGGGCGAGCCGCCCACGGTCGAGGCGGGTCGCGGCCTGCTGGACAACTTCTACTTCAACCCCAAGCGCTACGATCTGGCCAAGGTGGGCCGCTACAAGCTAGGCAAGAAGCTCGGCATGGATGCCACCCTCACCGACTCCGTGCTTCAGTTTGACGACATCGTCGCCACCATCAAGTACCTGGCCGCGCTGCACGCCGACATGGCGACCCTGCCGGGCGTTCGGGGCGGGGAGACCATTGAGGTGCGAGTCGAAACCGACGACATCGACCACTTCGGCAACCGCCGCATTCGCGCCGTCGGTGAGCTGATCCAAAACCAGGTGCGCACCGGCCTTAGTCGCATGGAGCGCGTGGTTCGCGAGCGCATGACCACCCAGGACGTCGAGGCCATCACGCCGCAGACGCTGATTAACATCCGCCCCGTGGTCGCCTCCATCCGCGAGTTCTTCGGCACCTCGCAGCTCTCGCAGTTCATGGACCAGAACAACCCGCTGGCCGGCCTGACGCACAAGCGTCGCCTCAACGCGCTCGGCCCAGGTGGTTTAAGTCGTGACCGTGCCGGTATGGAGGTGCGCGACGTTCACTCCAGCCACTACGGCCGCATGTGCCCCATCGAGACCCCGGAAGGCCCGAACATTGGCCTAATCGGCTCGCTGGCCTCCTTTGGCCGGATCAACCCGTTCGGCTTCATCGAGACGCCGTACCGCAAGGTGGTAAACGGCAAGGTCACCGACCAGATCGACTACCTGACCGCCGACGACGAGGACCGCTTCGTCATCGCGCAGGCCAACACGCCGATCAAGGGCGACAAGATGATCGCCGATCACGTGTTGGTGCGCGTTAAGGGCGGCGAGACGCTCGACGTGCCCGTGAACGAGGTCGATTACATCGACGTCTCCCCGCGCCAGATGGTCTCCGTGGCCACCGCGCTGATCCCCTTCTTGGAACACGACGACGCCAACCGGGCGCTCATGGGCGCCAACATGCAGCGTCAGGCCGTGCCGCTGATCCGCACCGAGATGCCGCTGGTCGGCACCGGTATGGAGCGTCGCGCCGCCATCGACGCAGGCGACGTGGTCGTGGCCACCAAGGCCGGTGTGGTCACTGAGGTATCCGCCGACCTGGTACTCGTCGCCAACGACGATGCCACCAAGTCGTCATACCGCATTGCGAAGTTTGTCCGCTCCAACCAGGGCACCTCGTACAACCAGCGAGTGATCGTAGACGCGGGCGACCGCGTGGAGGTCGGCTCCGTGCTGGCCGACGGCCCCGCCACCGACGAGGGCGAACTCGCGCTTGGCCGCAACCTGCTCGTGGCCTTCATGAGCTGGGAGGGCCACAACTACGAGGACGCAATCATCCTCTCGCAGCGCCTGGTGGAAGAGGACATTCTCTCCTCGATCCACATCGAGGAGCATGAGGTGGACGCCCGCGACACCAAGCTCGGCCCCGAAGAGATCACGCGGGATATCCCGAATGTCTCCGATGAGGTGCTGGCCGACCTCGACGAGCGCGGCATCATCCGTATCGGCGCCGAGGTTGCCGCAGGCGACGTGCTGGTGGGCAAGGTCACCCCCAAGGGTGAGACCGAACTGACTCCCGAGGAGCGCCTGCTGCGCGCCATTTTCGGCGAGAAGGCCCGTGAGGTGCGCGACACCTCCCTGAAGGTGCCCCACGGCGAAAGCGGTACCGTCATCGCCGTGCGCGAATTCAACCGCGAGGACGGCGACGAGCTGCCCGCCGGTGTTAACCAGCTGGTGCGCGTCTACATCGCGCAGCGCCGCAAGATCACCGTCGGCGACAAGCTGGCCGGCCGTCACGGCAACAAGGGCGTCATCTCCAAGATTCTCCCTCAGGAGGACATGCCGTTCCTGCCGGACGGTACTCCCGTAGATGTGATCTTGAACCCGCTGGGTGTGCCCGGTCGAATGAACGTCGGTCAGGTGCTAGAGACCCACCTCGGCTGGGTGGCCTCGCGCGGCTGGGACATCGACATCGTCACGGGAGAGGACACGAAGTGGAAGGAGGGCGTGCCGGGCCTGGCCTCGACATCTTCGCCGTTCTCTCCGGTGGCAACCCCGGTATTCGATGGCTTGCCCGAGGACGCCCTGCGCGGCCTGCTCGGTGCAACCATCCGCCCAGAGCGCGACCTGCTGGCCAAGAAGGACGACGAACACACACCGTACGACCCGGACATGGTTGGCGTGGACGGTCGCATGGTCGGCCTGGACGGCAAGGCGCGGCTCTTCGATGGTCGTTCCGGTGAGCCATTCCCCGAATCGGTGGCCGTCGGCTTCATGTACATCCTGAAGTTGCACCACCTGGTGGATGACAAGATTCACGCCCGCTCCACCGGCCCCTACTCGATGATTACCCAGCAGCCACTGGGTGGTAAGGCGCAATTCGGTGGTCAGCGCTTCGGTGAGATGGAGGTGTGGGCCTTGGAGGCGTATGGCGCCGCCTACACGCTGCAAGAACTGCTCACCATCAAGTCCGACGACGTGCCCGGTCGCGTCAAGGTGTACGAGGCCATCGTCAAGGGCGAAAACATCCCCGATTCGGGCATCCCCGAGAGCTTCAAGGTGCTGCTCAAAGAGATGCAGAGCCTCTGCTTGAACGTTGAGGTGCTGGGCGCCGACGGTACGGCCATCGAGATGAAGGAATCCGACGACGACGCCTACCGCGTTGCCGAGGATTTGGGCATCGACCTGGCTCGCCGCCCGAACGCCATCTCCGGCATCGACGAGATCTAATACAGCAACTCGCTGCACACCAGTTAAGAACGAATCCGAAGTATCCACGGAAGTAGGACAATGCTAGACGTCAACGTCTTCGACGAGTTGCGCATCGGCCTGGCCACGGCGGACGACATCCGCCAGTGGTCGCACGGCGAGGTCAAGAAGCCCGAAACCATCAACTATCGCACGCTCAAGCCCGAGAAGGACGGCCTGTTCTGCGAGAAGATTTTCGGCCCCACCAGGGACTGGGAATGCTACTGCGGCAAGTACAAGCGCGTGCGTTTCAAGGGCATCGTCTGCGAGCGCTGCGGTGTCGAGGTCACCCGCTCCAAGGTGCGCCGCGAACGCAACGGTCACATCGAGCTGGCCGCGCCCGTCACGCACATCTGGTTCTTCAAGGGCGTGCCCTCGCGCTTGGGTTACCTGCTTGACCTGGCGCCCAAGGATTTAGAGAAGGTTATCTACTTCGCGGCCTACATGATTACTTGGGTAGACGTTGAGGGTCGCCAGGAGGACATGCCGAACCTTCAGGATGAGATTGACCTGGAGATCAAGGAGATCGCGGACAAGCGCGACTCCGACGTCAACACCCGCGCCGTCAAGCTGGAGGCCGACCTGGCCGAGCTGGAGGCCGAGGGTGCCAAGGCCGACGCGAAGCGTAAGGTGCGCGATGGCGCCGAACGCGAGATGGCGAACATGCGCAAGCGTGCCGATGCCGAGATCGACCGCCTGAACCAGATTTGGGACACCTTCAGGGGCCTGAAAGTGGCCGACTTGATGGGCGATGAGCTGCTGTACCGTGCCATACAGGATCGCTACGGCCCGTACTTTGAGGGTTCGATGGGCGCCGGGGCAATCAAGAAGCGCCTGGAGAGCTTTGACCTGGAGGCCGAGGCCGCTTCGCTGCGCGAGACCATCCTGACCGGCAAGGGGCAGCGCAAGACTAGGGCGCTTAAGCGCCTGAAGGTGGTCAACGCGTTCCTTACCACCACTAACTCGCCCTCCTCGATGGTGCTTGACGCCGTGCCGGTGATCCCGCCGGACCTGCGCCCGATGGTCCAGCTCGACGGTGGCCGCTTTGCCACCTCCGACCTGAACGACCTCTACCGCCGCGTCATCAACCGCAACAACCGCCTCAAGCGCCTGCTTGACCTGGGCGCGCCCGAGATCATCGTGAACAACGAGAAGCGGATGCTGCAAGAGGCCGTGGACGCGCTGTTCGACAACGGCCGTCGCGGTCGCCCGGTCACCGGTCCCGGCAACCGCCCGCTGAAGTCCATTTCGGACATGCTCAAGGGTAAGCAGGGCCGGTTCCGTCAGAACCTGCTGGGCAAGCGTGTTGACTACTCGGGCCGTTCGGTCATCGTGGTCGGCCCCACCCTGAAGCTGCACCAGTGCGGCCTGCCCAAGACGATGGCCCTCGAACTTTTCAAGCCGTTCGTGATGAAGCGCCTCGTGGACCTGAGCCACGCGCAGAACATCAAGAGCGCCAAGCGCATGGTGGAGCGGATGCGCCCCACCGTGTGGGACGTGCTCGAAGAGGTCATCACCGAACACCCCGTACTGCTCAACCGCGCCCCCACGCTGCACCGCCTGGGCATCCAGGCGTTTGAGCCGGTGCTGATGGAGGGCAAGGCCATCCACCTGCACCCGCTCGTGTGTGCCGCGTTCAACGCCGACTTTGACGGCGACCAGATGGCCGTGCACCTGCCGCTGTCGGCCGAAGCGCAGGCCGAGGCGCGCATCTTGATGCTCTCCTCGAACAACATCTTGAAGCCCTCGGATGGTCGCCCGGTGACCATGCCCTCGCAGGACATGATTATCGGCCTGCACCACCTGACCTCCGAGCGCCCCGGCGCCAAGGGTGAAGGTCGCGTGTTCTCCTCGCAGGCCGAGGCCATCATGGCCTTCGATCGCGCCGAGATCGACCTGAACGCGCGGATTTTGGTGCGCATGATCGCCGCCTGCCGCGCCGACCTGGAGACCGGGGGCCGGATCGATGGCGTGGAGCCGGAGGTTGTCTTTGAAAGCGCCGCCGCCCTAGACGGAGTGAAGTCTGGCTCGCCGATCATCTTTGAGACCACGTTGGGTCGCACCCTGTTCAACGAGGCTTTGCCCGTTGACTACCCCTTCCAGAACCGGATAATCGGCAAGAAGGAACTCTCGGAGATCGTCAATGACCTGGCCGAAAGCTATGCCAAGGTTGAGGTGGCCGCGTCGCTAGACGCGCTGAAGGATACCGGTTACCGCTGGGCCACCCGTTCGGGCATCACCATCGCCATCTCGGATGTGGCCATGCCCAAGGAGAAGGACGCGATTCTCGACGAGAACGAGGCACGCGCCCAGAAGGTGCAGCAGCAGTACGACAAGGGTCTGATTACCGACGACGAGCGTCGTCAGGAACTTATCGAGATTTGGACGCAGGCCACCGACAAGGTCGCCGCCATCATGCGCGAGAACCTAGAGGGCAACGACCGCAACACCCTGTACCGCATGGTCTCCTCCGGGGCGCGTGGTAACTGGATGCAGGTGCGGCAGATTGCCGGTATGCGTGGCCTGGTGGCAAACCCGAAGGGTGAGATTATCCCGCGTCCCATCAAGTCGAACTACCGCCAGGGCTTGTCCGTCCTGGAATACTTCATCGCCTCACACGGCGCCCGTAAGGGTCTGGCCGACACGGCGTTGCGTACCGCCGACTCTGGTTACCTGACTCGTCGTCTGGTGGACGTCAGCCAGGATGTCATCATTCGGGAAGACAACTGCGGCACCGAGCGCGGCCTGACGCTGCCCGTGGCCGAGAAGCTAGAGGACGGCACGCTGGTGCCGCACTACCGGGTGGAGACCTCGATCTACGCCCGCACGCTGGCCACCGATGTACTCGACTCGAACGGCCTGCTCGTCACCCGCGGTGGTGAGGACGCCGGGGATGCGCAGATCAACGCGCTGCTGGCCGCCGGGATCGAAGAGGTCAAGGTCCGTTCGGTGCTTACCTGCGAGAGCCGGGTTGGCACCTGCGCCAAGTGCTACGGTCGCTCGCTGGCTACCGGCAAGCTGGTGGACATTGGCGAGGCCGTGGGTATCATCGCCGCCCAGTCCATCGGTGAGCCGGGCACGCAGCTAACGATGCGTACCTTCCACACCGGTGGTGTGGCTTCGGCCGATGACATCACGCAGGGTTTGCCGCGTGTCACCGAGCTATTCGAGGCCCGCACGCCCAAGGGTGAGGCGCCGATTGCGGAGTTCACCGGCAAGATCGCCATCGAGGAGGGGGAGCGCTCGCGTCAGCTTGTTCTCACCCCGGACGATGGCTCCGAGGAGATTCGCTACCTGGTGCCCAAGCGCGCCCGCCTGCTTATCGAGGACGGCGCCCATGTGCAGGTAGGCACCCAGTTGATTCAGGGTGCCCGCGACCCGAAGAAGGTGCTGCGCATCCTGGGGCCGCGCGCCGCGCAGAAGTTCCTGGTGGATGAGGTCCAGGAGACCTACCGCAGTCAGGGCGTGGACATCCACGACAAGCACATCGAGGTCATCGTGCGGCAGATGCTGCGCCG